>NZ_VMLH01000150.1:0-7385 GCF_013276595.1 Streptococcus sp. 10824 | reverse complement strand
ACTAGGAAACTAGCCGCAGGCTGTACTGGAGTAGGGCAAGGTGAAGCTGACGTAGTTTGAATTTGATTTTCGAAGAGTATTAAAAATTATTAAAAAGATTTATAAAATTTAGATAGTGTGATATTATGAGATAAAGATACAAGAGAAAGAGGTATTTATATGGCTGAACAAGACTTAGCTATGCAAGTATTGCAACAAGTGGTGAAACTACCTGTTGTTAAGGTTGATCGTTCGAAGTTTTTAGTGGATAAGTTTTCCAAAGAATTAGATTCACAGGACATTCCTACCTTATTAGAACAAGGCCCAACGTCTCTCTTATCTTAAGAAATCTTAGATCGAGTGGCTAATGCCTGTATTAGGGATAATGTTTTATTAGCGAGTGGGACTTCTGTTGTTGCAGGATTACCAGGTGGACTTGCCATGGCAATTACCATACCAGCGAATATAGCTCAATTTTATGCTTTTTCTTTAAAATTAGCTCAAGAACTAGGGTATATTTTATGAGATATGTGAGAAGGAAATATAAAAGAGAATGATGAAATACAAATGTAATAGGTACATATATGTGGTATACTAGTTATAGTAGATTTTAATTGCTTATATCGAGTGAATTCTCATATTAGTGAGGAATTTTTAAATGGAATTACAATTTAATTTAGAACTAGTAGAAACCTATAAAAGTAATAGTCAGAAGGCACGTATCTTAATGGAGGATTGGGTTTATCGTCAGTCTTATTGCCCTAATTGTGGGAAAAATCCTTTAAATCATTTTGAAAATAATAGACCTGTAGCAGATTTTTACTGTAATCATGGTAGTGAGGAGTTTGAACTAAAGAGCAAAAAAGGAAATTTTTCATCAACAATCAATGATGGTGCTTATGCAACGATGATGGAGCGTGTGCAGGTAGATAATAATCCTAATTTCTTTTTTAACTTATACAAAAAATTTTGAGGTAAATAATTTTCTTGTCCTTCCGAAGCAATTTGTTACACCGAAATCAATTATTCAAAGGAAGCCACTTGCGCCAACTGCTAGACGAGCAGGTTGGATTGGTTGTAACATTGATTTATCACAAGTACTTTCTAAAGGAAGAATATTTTTTGTGAAAAATGGACAAGTTAGAGATCCAGAAAAAGTTACAAAAGAATTTAAGCAAAGTTTATTTTTAAGGAAGAACTCTCTTTCAGTAAGAGGTTGGACAATAGAAATTCTAAATTGTATAGATAAGATAGAGGGTTCAGAATTTACCTTTGAAGATATGTATCGTTTTGAAAGTGACCTAAAAAATATCTTTGTTAAGAACAATCATATCCAAGAAAAGATTAGGCAACAGCTTCAAATATTAAGAGACAAAGAAATAATAGAATTTAAAGGTAGAGGAAAGTATCGGAAATTATGAAAACTTATGTGTAATGGTTTATACTTTATCAGACCCTGATTGTGTGAGGTGGTTGTCTGAAAATATGGAGTTTGGTGATGAGAAACAACTTTTTTTATTGAATAAAAAATATAGCTGGGAATATGGAGATGAATTACCAGAGTGGTTGGAAAGCCCAAAACTATATAGATTATTGCTAATAAGTGAATGATTGGAAAGCAATTTAAAACTGAAAAAGTATACAGTAGAAATTACAGAAACTTTATCACGTTTAGTAAGTATAGAGGCTGAAAATCCAGATGAAGCCGAACGACTTGTAAGAGAAAAGTATAAGAGTTGTGAAATTGTTCTTGATTCAGATGATTTTCAGAACTATGACACTAGCATATATGATTAGATAGATGTTTTTATTTTGTCACACAAAAAAGAGGCTCGCACCTCTTTTTTAGTTTCAGATAAATTAATCAATTTTTTTAATAAATTTAGCAATTTCTTTTACAATCTCAGTAACCAAAGCATTTCCCATAAAAAACATTCTCATTTTATCAGATACCTCTACAATAGATCCATCTGACAATTTCTTTTTAGCTGTCCAATCATCTGGGAAATCCTGAAGGCGTTCAGCTTCAATGGGTGTAATTAATCTATATTTATTGTTTACAAATAATAAATGTGTGGAACGATTAACTGTTCCTTCGGATGTAAGCATTGTTCGTCCTGGAAGGTTTAAATCATCATAAGGGGACATTCCTCCTTCTGAATAGATGTATTGATGTCCGTCAGAGGATGTTCGTTCAATTTTCTTAGGTCCTCTAAGATATTGAAATTTTTCCAATTTTGACTGATCAGTTAAAAAATATTTTTCAGGTACTTCAGACTCATCTTGAAGAATTTCTCCTAGAGTGATAGGATTGCCATTGTAATTAGGTTCTGTATCAATAGAATAGTATTTTCCATGTCTCATAATTCCTGTATTCCAAACAGTACCAGTAAAAGTATCTGAAACTTCAACTATATCATTTGGTAACTCATAAAACACATGACGATTTTTAACTGCTATAGGTTTAATAGGAAATTGTTTTGCAAATAGACCTTGATTGAAAATATAGTCATCATACCTATTATCTTCAAAGATTTCTTCATTTTTTTCGTAAAGATTGTCATTTTTTTGGGCAAAGACTGTATCATTTCGATATACGAAAAAGAATACACGACGTCTTCGTTGGCTTCTTCCATACTCAGCAGCATTAATAACTCTCCACTCTACAGAATATCCAAGGTTATTAAAAGCTGTTAGCATGATTGCAAAATCACGTCCTCTCTGTTTTGAGGGCGCTTTTAAAAGCCTATCCACGTTTTCCAGAATTAAGTATTTGGGTTTAATGATTTCAGTTGCTCTAATGATTTCCCAAAATAAAACTCCTTTTTTTCCTTCAATACCTTTTTCATCTTTCTTGCTACGCGCAACAGAGTAATCTTGGCAAGGAAAACCACCGACAATCATATCGGCATCCATTTTGGAAAATTGTTCGTCTGTTACATCAGAGATACTAATATTGATGTTTTCGCTATTGGGGAAGTGATAATCATAGACCTCAAATGCGTCTTGAGATTTACGAGATGGTTCCCATTGGTTTGCCCATTTTGTTTTAAAGAGTTGCTTATCGGCATTTTCTAATCCTATGCGAAACCCGCCAACTCCAGCAAATAGTTCGAGAACTTTCATCTTTTCTCCTTCATTTTTTTACAGTTTAATCCATTATATACTATTTTCAATGATTGATCAAGTATTAATGTTTACTTTAGTTTAATTTGATATAATATAAAAGATAGGAGAAGAAAATGGATCAAAACTTATTTAACTATAACGATGAAGATATCGATAGTGTTATTGAATATTCTCACAAACTATTAAATAGAAAATTTTCCGATGTTATGGAAGAGTATAATCGTTCGCTTTATAAATCATATGACGATTATAATGATAGAGTAGTCTCTGAGGTACAAGATAAAGCAATTAGTATGAAGTCAAAAGGGCAGTATGGAAATTATATTGAAAAATATTTCTATGGTTACCAGCCAAATAGTGACTCGGAAGCTGACTTTGAAAAAATAGGTGTAGAGTTAAAAGTTACTCCTTTTAAGATAAACAAAAATGGGACACTTAGTGCAAAAGAACGACTTGTATTAACAATACTAAACTATATGGAGGAAAATTTAGAGGATTTTTACTCCACTCATTTATGGAAAAAATGTGCAAAGATTTTGTTATTGTTTTACAATGGCTTAATTCCTAATCAAACAATGAAGGACTATGTCATTGAAAAAATATTTTTATATGAATGGTTTGAGGAGGATATGGCAGTCATCCTTGAAGACTATCAGAAGATTATAGATAAAATCAAAAATGGAAGGGCACATGAATTATCAGAATCAGATGGAAACTATTTATCAACTTGTACAAAAGGTGCAGGTAAAGGAAAGGATTTAAGACAGCAACCATTTAGTCATGAATTAGCAAAACAAAGAGCTTGGGAATTAAAATCAAGTTATATGACCTATCTGATTAATCATAAAATTTTTAACCAATCAGATCAAGAAAGTGTTTTGGCTAATTTTAGGGGTGAAAAAAAGTCATTTACTGAGGTTATTGCAGAGAAGATTCTTTCCTACAAAGGTTTCTCTGAACAAAAGTTATATGATAGATTTGAAGTGAATCCCAAGGCAAAAGGTAAGAATAGTACTCTGATTAGAAAAATTTTAGGCTTGACAGGGGATTTGGATAAGACCAAAGAATTTCAAAAAGCAAACATGAATTTGAGAGTTATTCGAGTAGATAAGAATAATTTACCTAAGGAAGACTCTCCATTTAAAACTTATTGTTTTAAAGAATTAGCAGCAACAGATAGTTGGGAATCATCACATGTTTATAATGAAATTTATAATAAACGATTCCTTTTCGTTATTTTTAAGGAAATTGAACCTAAGCTATTTGTATTAGATTCTATCAAATTTTGGGGATTTCAGGATAGACAATTAGAAGAAATCCAAAGAGTGTGGCAGGAAACTAGACAAATTATTTCTGACGGAGTTAAATTAACTCAAAATGGTAATAAAGTTTCAACTAATTTCCCTCAAAGTAAGATAAATAGAATTCTATTTACGAAATTACATGCTACCAATGCTTACTATGAAATTGAAAAAGGAAAATTTGTTGGGAAAGGCTCATTATCTGATACAGATGAACTTCCAGATGGACGTAGGATTACAAAACACTCCTTTTGGATGCCTAAGAAGTTTATAAAAGAAATATTAGATGGGAATTGGGATTGATAGTATTTATAATCAATTTGTGATAAACAAAAAAAGAGGCTCACACCTCTTTTTCTTATTTCTTTTTATGATTTAATACGGCATTGAGGACAATGGCGAGTAGGCTGGCTACGACGATTCCGTTTGAGAAGAACATTTGGAAGGCTGTCGGCATGCTGACAAAGAGATTACTGTTGTTGAGTCCGACACCTGCAGCGATTGAAACAGCTGCGATAAGGAAGTTATGTTCATTGTTAGCAAAGTCAACACGAGCGAGGATTTGCATCCCTTGAATGGATACAAAACCAAACATCACCAGCATGGCACCACCGAGGACAGGGCTCGGAATGATTTGAGCAAGGGCACCAAACTTAGGAAGGAGTCCAAGGAGAACCAGGAAACCAGCTGCGTAGTAGATTGGCAGGCGAGTCTTGATACCTGATAATTTAACCAAACCAACGTTTTGTGAAAATCCTGTGTAAGGGAAGGTGTTAAAGATTCCTCCGAGAAGTACGGCCAAACCTTCTGCGCGGTAACCGTTGCGCAGGCGCGTGCTGTCGATTGGATCTTTCGTGATATCAGACAAGGCTAGGTAAACACCAGTCGACTCAACCATAGACACCGTTGCGATGATACACATCATGACAATAGATGAGATTTCAAAGGTTGGCATCCCAAAGTAGAGTGGAGTTGGGACATGGACAAGTGGTGCTGACGCAACAGGAGAGAAGTCCACCAAACCCATGCTAGCAGCAATGGCGGTTCCAACAACCAGACCAATCAAAATAGAGATAGACTTGATAAATCCTTTGGTAAAGATGTTGATCAAGAGGATAATCAGAACAGTAATAGCTGCAAGCAAGAGACTTTGACCAGTTGGTTCTGGAATGTTATTTCCCATATTTCCAATAGCGACAGGGATCAAGGTTAAACCAATCGTGGTAATAACAGATCCTGTTACGATAGATGGGAAGAGATTGGCTACTTTTGAGAAGATACCTGAAACAAGAACCACGTAAATCCCTGATGCGATAAGGGCACCAAACATAGCGCCACTACCATGGCTTTGCCCAATCATAATCAAGGGAGCTACCGACTGGAAGGCAACCCCAAGAACGACTGGTAGCCCAATCCCAAAGTATTTGTTGAGTTGGAGTTGGAGGAAGGTTGCCACACCACACATGAAGATATCTGTGGAAATCAGGTAGGTCAACTGCTCAGTTGAATAGCCAAGGGCTGTCGCAATCATGATGGGAACCAGGATAGATCCTGAGTACATGGCTAGTAAGTGCTGCAAGCCAAGAACGGCTGCTTGCGAATGTTTTTCTTGAGTTTGCATTAGAGATCTGCCTCCTTAAATACGACTTGACCATTTTCAAAACGATCCAAACGAGCGAGTGATAGAACAGGGTAACCTGCTTTTTCAAGCAAATCACGGCCATCTTGGAAAGATTTTTCAATTACGATACCGATAGCTTCGACTGTGGCACCAGCTTGTTCGATGATTTGAATCAAGCCTTTGGCAGCTTGGCCGTTAGCAAGGAAATCGTCGATAATCAATACCTTGTCCTCTGGTGAGAGGAATTTTCCAGCGATAGAAACGGTGCTGGTTACCTGCTTGGTAAAGGAGTAGACTTGGGCAGTTAAGATGCCTTCATTCATAGTGATGTTTTTAGCTTTTTTAGCGAAAATCATGGGAATGTTTAAGGCTTCAGCTGTAAAAAGGGCTGGGGCAATGCCTGACGCTTCAATGGTCACAACCTTAGTAATGCCAGCAGCAGCAAATTTTTCCGCAAAAACCTTACCAATCTCTCGCATCAAGCTAAAGTCAACTTGGTGGGTTAAAAAGGAATCCACCTTGAGGATGTTGTCACCCAAGATATGCCCATCCTTGAGGATGCGCTCTTCTAATAATTTCATAAGACCTCCTAAAGTCTAAAAGCCAGTTTACTTGTTGGTTAAATGTTTCTATAGTGATCCAGTTTGCTAGTACTATATATTTGATAAAACTAGTACGAGCGAAGCGAGTCTTATCAAATATTTCCCGTTATAGTGGTATCATAGACAATAATCTTGTTATTGTCTATGGCGGGATTTTTGAGACTTTTGGCTCAAAAATTAGGGATGAAATTCCCTGGATTCCTGAAATTATTCACAGGATAATTTCACCTCCCGTCCGCACTAATTAAGGGAAATATTAAAAATATTCAAAAAAGACCTACTTAATCTCTAAGTAAGTCCCCAAAATAGGCATGGCAAAAACGACCATACCTCACTTCTGACTTACTTATTGTTAGGTGTTCCGGCACCTTGTAGAAACGTCGTGCCAATTCACGACATAAACAAGTAAAACGATATTTAATTTAAAATAGGCTTGAGCTAATGTTTTTATTTTACACTAAATAACTTTAGAAATCAACTATTTCGTTAGTGTCTTGGTTTAAAAAGCGAACAAATATAATAAAAATGGGGAAAAATCAACTTATTGGCTAACATTTATACTCAATGAAAATCAAAGAGCAAACTAGGAAGCTAGCCGCAGGCTGTACTTGAGTACGGTAAGGCGACGCTGACGTGGTTTGAATTTGATTTTCGAAGAGTATTAGAAGATTTTTTCATCATAAAAGACATATTATCAAGATTTTTCAAGACTTGACAATATGCCTTTCTCTAACTTTAAAGATTTTTTCCCAA
>NZ_VMLH01000149.1:0-1677 GCF_013276595.1 Streptococcus sp. 10824 | reverse complement strand
CTTATCAAATGAAATCGAGGGCTAGCTATCAGCTAGTTAAAACATCTAATTTTTAGGAGGGCTGGGTGGCTAACTTCATTATAGAACTTTCATATCACATTCGAATTACATTTTATTTTGGAAAACGTTTCCTTTGTTTTCAAATTGTTAAAAAAGTGGTACAATATAGGATAGCTTACTATTATCTGAATCAGCTGATTTGGAGAGAAAGGATTCATTTTGAAATCAATAGGCTTTATTGAAAAGCTGAAGGGGTTGTCTAGTAAAGAGCTGATTTTATTGGGAATTATCCTAAGTATCTTTTTACCCTTTTATCTTTTTGTAGTTGTACTCTGTTTATATATTATCAGTTTGATTTTTACAGGAGACATGAAAAGTATTCTTCAGAAAATGGGGGAGCATCCGATGTTGCTTCTTTTTCTTAGCTATAGTACTGTTATATCCATTCTTGCACAAAATTGGATGGGTCTTGTGGCTTCAGTAGGAATGTTTCTATTTACTATTTTCTTTTTGCACTATCAGTCGATTTTATCCCATAAATTCTTTCGATTGATTTTGCAGTTCGTCTTGTTTGGTAGTGTCTTGTCAGCTGCTTTTGCCAGTTTAGAACATTTCCAAATTGTGAAGAAATTTAACTATGCTTTTCTTTCACCCAATATGCAGGTGTGGCATCAAAACCGGGCAGAAGTGACCTTCTTTAATCCTAATTATTATGGAATTATTTGTTGTTTCTGTATTATGATTGCTTTCTATCTGTTTACAACGACCAAGTTGAATTGGTTGAAAGTATTCTGTGTGATTGCAGGCTTTGTTAATCTCTTTGGTTTGAACTTTACTCAAAATCGAACTGCCTTTCCTGCTATTATCGCTGGAGCAATCATCTATCTCTTTACGACTATTAAAAACTGGAAGGCCTTTTGGCTTAGTATTGGGGTATTTGCGATTGGCTTGAGCTTCCTCTTTTCCAGTGATTTGGGAGTTCGGATGGGGACTTTAGATTCTTCTATGGAAGAACGAATTTCTATTTGGGATGCTGGGATGGCCTTGTTTAAGCAAAATCCTTTTTGGGGTGAGGGGCCATTGACCTACATGCACTCGTATCCTCGGATACATGCTCCTTATCATGAACATGCTCATAGCCTTTATATTGATACGATTCTGAGTTACGGAATTGTGGGGACTATTTTATTAGTTTTGTCTTCTGTTGCTCCTGTTCGCTTGATGATGGATATGAGTCAGGAGTCGGGGAAACGTCCGATTATCGGCCTTTATCTATCTTTCCTTACAGTGGTTGCTGTGCACGGAATTTTTGACTTGGCTCTCTTCTGGATTCAGTCAGGCTTTATTTTCTTGCTAGTTATGTGCAGTATTCCATTGGAGCATCGAACTTTGGTATCGGACATGACGGATTAAGTTTTATAAGATTAAAATTCTTCTACCTTGGGTAGGAGATTTTTTTATACGATGGGCATGTCGTGCATCTGAGGTGTAAGTCCTCTGTAGAGATTCACTATCGGTGAATATAGTGAAATGAGATAAGAACAGGATGAATCAATCAGGACAGTCAAATAGATTTCTAACAATGTTTTAGAAGTAGAGGTGTACTATTCTAGTTTCAATCTATTATACAATAGCGCTCCCTCGTCCTTATGCAGGGACTCCTAGAGGGGAGAAAGT
>NZ_VMLH01000148.1:0-1372 GCF_013276595.1 Streptococcus sp. 10824 | reverse complement strand
CAGCCTGCGGCTAGTTTCCTAGTTTACTCTTTGATTTTCATTGAGTATAAGTCCTTGGTGGGCACCTGCTACCGGTGAACCCAATAGCGATTCCCAAGCCTGACTATCGTGAGGTAGCGGATTAAAACGGTCTGGGGATAGACCGTTTTAAGTCTGACGCTGGAAATAAGAATCGTCAGAGGAAGGGATAGCGAAATCGTGGCTCTACGAACAGGAAGGTGATAGTAAGGCGTATATAGCGGATAGGGGGGCGCGAAACCTTAAAGTCCAAAAAGGTAGTCGTAACCTATATGCGTAAATCACGAGAGTAATTGAATTCGAACTAAGATTTATCTTTTTCCACTGTAACCTTTTAACGTCCTCATGTCTAGTCTAAACGAGGAAAGATGTAGGACTTATCCCGTGAGCTCTGTCGCTAGAAAGAGAAAACGACAGATCGAAGTAATCCTACTTTACTTGTGTCTGTAAAACGAACGGTCTGATAGAACTGGACTCTGTCACGTATTGACTAGATGAAGGTTCACCAATATAAGATGTCCCTCAGGCACCAAAACAAGAAAGGAATAGGCACATGTCAAAATTGCTAGATAAGATAGTATCACGCGAAAATATGCTGGAAGCTTACAATCAAGTAAAATCCAATAAAGGCTCAGCTGGGATTGATGGAATGACTATCGAAGAGATGGATGACTATCTCAGACAAAACTGGCGCTTGACTAAGGAGCTGATAAAACAGAGAAAATACAAACCTCAATCAGTCCTGCGAGTTGAAATCCCCCAACCCAATGGAGGTGTCCTTCAGCTTGGGATTCCGACAGTGATGGATAGGATAATCCAACAAGCCATTGTCCAAGCTCTTAGAGTACTTAAATGACGGCTATGAGTGGATAGTGGATATAGACCTAGAGAAATTTTTCGATAGGGTTCCTCAAGATAGATTGATGTCCTTAGTACATAATATGATCGAAGACGGAGATAGGGAATCCTTGATTCGTAAGTATCTTCATTCAGGTGTTATCATTAACGGTCGGCGTCATAAAACGCTAGTTGGTACACCACAGGGAGGAAATGTATCTCCTCTCTTATCTAATATCATGCTTAATGAATTGGACAAGGAATTAGAAAAGAGGGGACTTCGATTTGTGCGCTACGCAGATGATTGTGTGATGATGGTCGGAAGCGAGGCAGCCGCTAAGCGTGTGATGTATTCAGTTAGTCGTTTTATTGAGAAACGGCTAGGTTTGAAAGTATAGTAAAATGAAATAAGAATAGGACAAACCGATCAGGACAGTCAAATCGATTTCTAACAATGTTTTAGAAGTAGAGGTGTACTATTCTAGTTTCAATCTACTATAATTTGAAGGGGAATACC
>NZ_VMLH01000015.1:0-3687 GCF_013276595.1 Streptococcus sp. 10824 | reverse complement strand
GTCTATGAAAAGATTAGCGGACGTCGTTTTGAGCGAACTTCAATTGTTGCAGGACAAGTAGACGGAGAGTTTATAGCTCCCATGATTTACAAGAACAGCAGGACAAGCGATTTCTTTGTGGAGTGGTTCAAAACGCAACTCCTACCTGCTTTGAAGACACCTCATGTTATTATCATGGACAATGCTAGTTTTGATCCCAAGAACATTTTGGATGAACTCTGCATCCAAGATAAACACTTTTTCTTACCTCTACCGCCATATTCACCGGATTTGAATCCTATTGAGCAAGCTTGGGCTATCTTGAAAAAGAAAGTAACAGATTTATTAAGGGAAGTCCCAACTATTTTTGAATGTTTGGAACGCTTTTTTAAAACTAAATGACTATAAAACTTTTTTCCCAGATTTTTGTTTACTACTAAAGTTCACAATGGGTCTAATTTTTAAAATACTCTTGTTTAATTTTTGTAAGCAGATTGTTAGTAAAAGAGAATAACCCTGCTAAATTTCTAATCTACTTTATTCTATAGTAAAATGAAATAAAAATAGGACAAATCAATCAGGACAATCAAATCAATTTCTAGTAATGTTTTAGAAGTCCAGATGTACTATTCTAGTTTCAATCTACTATATATTATTCACTGACTAAAAAAGAAAACCTACCTTCTCAGTAGATTTTCTCTGTTTAAAATTTATTTCCAAGCGCCACTGGCATCTACATAGTAACCATCAGGTGTATAGGTGTTGTGAAGCATCTTACCAGTTGAAGCAAGGTAGTACCAAGATCCACTATCTTTTACCCATCCTGTTACCATAGAACCTGAGTTGTTTAGATAATACCAAGATCCACTATCTTTGATCCAACCTGTCGCCATAGAACCTGAGTCCTTTAGGTAATACCAAGAGTTATTATCATATAGCCAATTGCTAGCAATCATAGCTCCTGATGATTTAAAGGCATACCAGTTGCCACCCTGATAGAGCCAAGTTTGATTGAACATGACTCCTTTATCATTCATAAAGTACCAAGTTCCCTTGTCCTTAACCCAAGCATTTTTAACTAATTGACCTTGTTTTTGATAGTACCACTTTTCACTGTAATTCTTTTTTAGCCAGCTTTCTGCTTTTAGAATCGGATAAAGTATTTTGAAGGCTCCTCCCCCTCTGTAGGAATGACTGATAACTCCTGGTTTTTGAAGTTTCAATTCTACATAGTCGTCTTCCCAAGCAAACACTTTTTGACCATTGAGAGTCTCTGGTAAGGTAGCAGTGTAGGTCTTAGTTTGATAGTCCCATTTTGCATCAAGGTAGGTGTGTTGATCATTTGATTCGTCAATACGGAAGTAACCACTCTTTCCGCCATCATTATATACATCATCTACTACTTTAGTGGACCAGGTCTTTACTTCATTTCCGCTCTTGGCTTCTACCTTGATATCTCCTCTATAGCCATAAGGTACATAGAAATTCAGGTAACGCCCCTCTGTACCGACCATAGATTTGTCCTTTTCTTGACCTAGGAAATTGATAGTCTGATCTTGACCATTGAGACTAACCGTCCACTCGATTTTCTCAGTTTTTGGCAAATCCAAGACTTTGATATCCACTTCATGGCCATTGTTAAATCGAAGAATTTTGCCATCTTGATACTTAACCCCACCCTTAATAACCCATTCTTCTTCCAACTCAAAGGCTTGACCTGAATGAGGGAAAGCTAATAAAGCTAGACCTGCTAGAGATAAACCAAATAGTGTGATTTTTTTTGATACTTTCATTTTCTTAACTCCTTATTTTTGGAATAAAACAAATTGACTGTTTTTAGGATAAACTGATACATGTTGCTCTTCGTGAATTTGTGATGCAGCTTCAAGGACTAGAGGATAAGAGTATTGATACAGTTCCTCTAAAGTAATTTTTCCGTTAGTATTGGTGTCTGCCATAGGCGAAATCATTCTATTTTGAAGTGAATCCCAACCTGTACCCATTGCCCAGTATCTGGTGGCAAGACTACCTACTCCGACTACACTATACGATTCTTCGCCTTTCCAAGAGGCACATAGTACGAGGAATTTAGAATCAAGCATTTCACCATTCTTGCTTGCTACATCTCCTGTTGAAAATCCTGCCAAAAATGCTTGTTCATCAAATTTTTCTTCAGACTTGGAGGCAACCTTTTTGTCTGACTTACCTACATCTATAATTGTTCCTGAATAGCAACAATCCAGCATAACCACAAACTTACCTTTATATTGTTTCAGTATAGATGCCAATTCCCAGCCTGAAAATGTCTGACCATCGCTACCAAGATAGATTCTTCCGTCTCTTCCTCCATGACAAGTAAGGTAAAGATAGTTCACATCGCTTTCGATAGAAGATTTGAAAAGCTCTTGCGTTTTTGCAATAATCTCAGACTTAGTTTTATCTGGGAAACGAACAACTTTACTAAAGTTTTGGTTACCAAAAACCTTTTCCATAGCATTAACGTCTTCGATAGGTACTGCTCTCGTTGATGTTTCACCAAGAACTAAAGCACGGCGATTAATCGTTTGTCTTGCTCCACTACTAGCAAAGAAATAAGTATCATCTCCAATATTGTGCCAACCTGTCTGCATAGCACCGCTGGCAGCCAAATAATATTGTTTTCCTTCGATAGTCTGTAGGCCAGTTTGCATGACACCGCTAGTATTTAAATAGTACCAACTACCAGAAATCAAACACCATCCTGTTTTCATAGCACCACTAGTATCTAGATAATACCAATTTCCATATTCATTAAACCAACCTGTTTTCATCCAACCTTCACTATCAAAATAGTACCAGGTTTCATTGATCTTTTCCCACCCGTTTTTAGTGTAAGAACCGTCAGAGTGTTTATACCACCAACGGCTATTCGATTGAATCCAACTGCCATTAGAGTGACTATAAGACTTGGGAGAGATAGATTCTTGAGCAGAAACTGGACTATTTACTGGTAGTGTTGCCACTAGGCTCAGTAAAGCAACTGATGACAATAAAATTTTTTTCATAATCATATTGTCCTTTCTGTTTTATTTTTGTATAATCATATCACAAATAAAAAAACAGGTTTTATTTTTTGCAGAAATGGAAGAGGAATACTATGGAAAATTTTGGAGCAGTTTTAAAGGATATCCGTATTTCAAAAAATTTTCGTCTTAAAGATTTGGCTTGTGATAAGATTAGTGAGTCAACTATTTCTCGTTTCGAAAATGGGATTACAAAATTATCTATTGATCATTTTTACATATTGTTAAATCGCCTGGGGATATCATTTTCGGAATTTGAAGAATTAGTTCATTGCTATTATTCCAAAAAAGAATGCTTTTTTGAAGAATTAGAACATGCTGTAAACTCTTCAGATATCATTTTGTTACAAGAACTAATAAAGAAAATAGAGCTAAAACAAAAGCAGGAAAGAAGTTTATGCAATTTTCACATAAAATTGATTGCTGAACAACAGATTAATCGCCTTGTAAATCTTCCTTATAATACATCTAAATGCAATGAGATAATAAAGTATTTGCTTTCGGTAGATACTTGGATGGAGTATGAACTGAAAATTTTTTATAATTCGGTGTTTTTTATGAACACTAAAACCATAAGCTTATTATATAGAGCGGTAATCAAGAAAACACGACATTTTTTAAAAACAAATATGGGAACACATAGAGT
>NZ_VMLH01000147.1:0-6971 GCF_013276595.1 Streptococcus sp. 10824 | reverse complement strand
CATCACTTTCGATTGACACTACTTTTTTAAACTTTTTTTATTAATTTTACAACAGCTTCCGTTCGAGCTGTATGTGGGAACATATCGACCGACTGGATATAATGAAGATCATAGACTTCTACTAAGCGTACCAAATCACGAGCCAAGGTCGAAACATTACAAGAAATATAAACCATTTTTTCTGGTACATAAGTAAGAATAGTATCTAATAACTTATCATCCAGACCTGTACGTGGTGGGTCCACAATCAGAGCATCTGCTCGGTAGCCTTCCTTGTACCAACGAGGAATAATCTCTTCTGCCGTTCCAGCTTCATAATGAGTATTGTCAAATCCCATTCTTTTAGCATTTCGCTTGGCATCTTCAATGGCTTCTGGAATAATATCCATACCTCTTAGTGTTTTAACTTTCTTTGCGAAGGCAAATCCAATCGTTCCAACTCCACAATAAGCGTCAATCAAATGGTCTTCTTTAGTAACATCCAAGGCTTTTACCGCCTCGTTATAAAGAACTTCTGTTTGTTCAGGATTTAGTTGATAGAAAGCTCGAGGAGATAGTGAAAATTCATAATCGAGTACACCTTCTTGAATACTCTCTTGTCCCCAGATAATCTCTGTCTTTTCACCATAAATCTCACTGGTTTTAGCTGTATTTGTATTCACAGCTACTGTCACAACTTCTGGGAAATCTTTAACTAAGTCTTTTACTAGTTGGGTTAAATTAAGCTGACGATTTGTAACAATAATAACCTGAACCTGTCCAGTCTTTCTTGCTCGTCGGACCATAATAGTCCTAACACCTAGAACTTTTCTCTCATCTGTGATTGGAATCTGGTGATAAGTAAGTAATTCCGCTAGACGATTAGCAATCACTTGGGTTTCCCTGTCTTGTACCAGGCAGTCTTTCAACTCTACTAAATAGTGAGAGTTTTGTGCATATAAGCCAGCCTTGACCTGATTTTTAAATTTTCGAGTCTGAAATTGTAACTTAGCTCGGTAATATTTTGGTTCCTGCATTCCAATAGTTGGACGAATTTCATAGTTCTCATATCCTGCAGGAGCAAATTTTTTCAGCGCTTGATGAAGTAAGTCCGTCTTGAACTCCAGCTGCTTATCATAATGCAGGTGCATGATTTGGCAGCCTCCGCATTCATTATAAATAGTACAAGCTGGCACAACTCGGAATTTAGACTTCTTGTTGACCTTTAGTAATTTTGCTTCAACAAAGTTGCGTTTAATAGAAGTAATCTGACAATAGATATCTTCACCTTTGAGAGCACCAGGTACAAAGACTAAGGTTTTTTGATAAAAGCCAATTCCCTCACCATTAATTCCCATACGCTTGATTTTTAATGGTATTTTTTGTTTTATTTTTAGATTCATAGGTCTATTATACCATGGAGTTTCTAAGATATTTAAGAATATGTTACAATAAAAGCATGAATTCAAAAACACCTCGCTTTAGTATACTAGATTTCCCTGAACAATTACGAAGCTATATCAAGGGAGCTAATCTCTCTGATAGTTCTTCTCATTCAAGTGCAACTGTCCTACATATAGATTCAGGTTACTATTTAAAAATAGATCAAAAAGGCAGATTAGCTCAAGAAGCTAAGATTGCAAATTGGTTCGAAACTGAAGGATTGGGAACTCCAGTGATTACCTATTTATCAGCAAAAAAGGACTTCCTTCTGACCAAAGAAGCCATTGGCAGAAATGCTCTCGATTTTTTAAATCAACCCGAAAAACTCTGTCAAACCCTAGCTCAAGCATTAAACAAACTTCACAGTCTTAAACCACAATCTTTTCCGTCGGAAAATCATCTGAAGCGTTATAAAGAAAAAGCCTTAAAAAACTATCAGAAGGGGGCTTTTTATAACAAGACTCTTCTGCCTCAATTTCATATTCACAGTCGTGAAGAAGCTTACCAACTGATACAAGAGAAAGGTTCCATTCTCAAAGCTGATGCTTTTATTCATGGAGATGCCTGCCTGCCAAATTTCATCTTGAAGGATGCCTCGCATTTTTCTTGCTTTATTGACTTGGGATTGGCTGGTTTTAGTGACCGACATATCGACCTCTTTTGGGCAATTTGGTCCCTTCATTACAACCTACAAGATGCTACGTATGCTGAATTATTTCTCGACTATTACGGTAGAGAATATGTAGATATGGATAAACTCCGACTTGTTGCAGCTTTCGAAGCATTTAGATGAAAGGAAATTATGAAAATCACAAAACTTGAAAAGAAAAAAAGACTCTATCTGATGGAGCTTGATAATGGCGACAAATGCTATATCACCGAAGACACAATTGTTCGTTTTATGTTATCGAGAGATAAGGTGATAAGCCAAGAGGAATTGAAAGAGATTCAGGACTTTGCTCAATTTTCTTATGGTAAGAATCTGGCTCTCTACCATTTATCCTTTAAAGCACGCACTGAAAAAGAGGTCAGAGAATATCTAAAAAAATACGATATTGATGAAAACATCGTTTCTCAAGTCATTGTTAATCTTAAAGAAGATAAGTGGATTAATGATAGCCAGTACGCTTATGCTATCATCAATGCCAATCAACTTTCAGGAGACAAGGGGCCTTATGTACTGACTCAGAAACTAGCACAAAAGGGGATTTCAAAATCTACTATAGAACAGAACTTGAAAGAATTTGATTTTTCGGAAGTTGCTCAACGTGTAGCCAATAAACTATTGAAAAAATATGAGGGAAAACTTCCAGCTCGTGCCTTGCAAGATAAGATAATCCAGAACTTGACTAACAAGGGCTTCTCTTATTCTGATGCTAAAATTGCCTTTGACGACTTAGATATCCAAGTTGACCAAGAAACGACTCAAGAACTCATCTTCAAGGAACTTGATAAGCAATATGCTAAGTATGCCAGAAAGTATGAAGGATACGAACTGAAGCAGCGTTTAACTCAAGTTTTAGCACGAAAGGGCTATGATTTTTCGGATATAGCAAGCGCTCTTAGAGAATATCTTTAATATTTCCAAGTGAAATTCACAGATTTTAGATAATTTTATGGTACAATAGTAAATGATAAACTTATAAATTGTAGAAAGTTGGTTAGTTATGAAGCTTCCAAAAGAAGGCGACTTTATTACAATTCAAAGTTATAAGCATGATGGGAGTCTCCACCGAACTTGGCGAGACACCATGGTACTAAAAACAACAGAAAACGCCATTATTGGTGTCAACGATCACACACTTGTTACCGAAAGTGATGGTCGTCGTTGGGTCACTCGAGAACCGGCTATTGTTTACTTTCACAAGAAATATTGGTTTAATATCATTGCCATGATTCGTGATAATGGAACTTCTTACTATTGCAATATGGCTAGCCCCTACTATCTGGATGAAGAAGCACTGAAGTATATTGATTACGATTTGGATGTTAAAATTTTTACAGATGGGGAAAAACGTCTCTTGGACGTTGAAGAGTACGAACGTCACAAACGCAAAATGAATTATTCTGATGACTTGGACTATATTTTAAAAGAACATGTCAAAATTCTTGTTGATTGGATTAACAATGGACGTGGTCCTTTCTCAGAAGCCTATGTAAACATTTGGTACAAGCGCTATGTAGAACTAAAGAATCGGTAAAGTTGTCAAAGGTCAGGAACAAAATCCTGACCTTGTTTTTTTGATAGTGTAAAATAAGTTGTGTAGACACAAAAAAGGAATAAATCCATTATAGCAGAGTTACAACACCTTACTAGAAAGAGATTTATGCAGAATTTGTAAAATATATAAAACAAATAGATATACTGTTATTTTTTAATGTCTCTGTTCCTTGTAAGTTTACAACAAACTTATATCGTTTAATACAAAAAATACGAAGATGATTAGTATAAAAATACAGGTTAACTTCGTATCAAATAATTTATTTTTTGTATTTCCACCTAGCATCAATCATTTAGCACGACATTTTAAAAATAATATCTTTACAGAGAAAATGCTATTTAATCTACCAACTCATTTAATCGTTTTTGAAAATATAAAGCAATACTTTTAGATTCAATAAACTCAAAATATTTTATGACATTGTTCATTTGTTTAATTCCAGATTCTTTAGATTCAGTCAGATATATTTTATATCCTTCTACAAATTTGAATGTAGATTTTTCAAAAACTTTTGTGTCATCTTTTAATAATTTTTTTAATTTCATTTCAAAGTAGTCTGCATATATTAGATGTGAATTTTCAAGGCAACAGAACCAAAAATTTAAACAAGCTGACACAACTAAATTTCTATTCTTGCCGATTTTTTCGTAATAATGTGTACGCTCTAGTATTTCTTTTCCGACCATGTAAATATAATCTATTTCAAAAAGATGATATAAATTACCAATTAGCGTTATCTCATAGGACTCCCATCGTTCCTTCTGGAATAAATAGTCATATACTAAATTTAGATCATCTCTACTAACTACATGATTACAATCTATCTGATTTAATAATCCCTGAACCATAATTGTATTTATTTTATGAGTTTTTTCCCCAGTCTTCTCAAAAAGCTTTTGTTGCTCATTTTTTATTTCCTCCAATCCTTTGGTATTCAAACTATAAAAATTCGGAGATAAATTAACCAAAAAATCATCAAGCTCCGATCTTTTATAATGTTCTAGGTAATTACAAAAATTCTCTATCGAAACATTGATATTTGATAATAATTCAAAAAACGTTGAAAGAGAAATTTCATTTTCTCCCCTTTCAAATCTAGAAAGTTGAGATTTTGATATAGAATCAGCTGCAGCATACTCTAAAGAATATCCGTTTAATTTTCTAAAATATCGAAAAGCTTCTCCGTAATTTTTCACACTTTCATTCCCTTAACTTTCTTTTCGAGCGATAAACATACCATATTCTTTAGGAATGATCAACATACCATTATTAAACTCACTTTCCAATCTTTTACGTATTATTTCCTCTTCTAGTGAACCTATTTCTGAAATTCCTTTAAACGATTGGATGTATTTAACTAGGTCATCTATACTAGTTACCTGTAACTCATCATCATAGAGTAATGTATCGACAGAGTTAAAACACCTACTCAGGTACCTTTTACCATTTTGTAAAGTAAACGTTTTATTTTCTAAATCTTGATTAACCTCATCTTTAAATAAATTTGCCAAATAATTTACAACTCCATTTTCACCAAATGTAGCACAGTAAAAAATGCCTTCGGTTTTTAAGACCCTATTCACTTCAGAGAGAGCTTTAGGAATATCATTCACATGATGTAGAAGCATATTAGCAATAACAATATCAAACGTTTCATTCTCAAAAGAAATCTTTTGAATATCCATTATCTCATAGTTGACATTGTCTCTATTTCCAATCACTGACTTCGTTGATTTTACCATATCTTTAGAAAAATCTGTAACAATCAACTGCTTCATTTTATCTATAGAATCACTATTACTTTTCCACAATTCTCCTGTACCACATCCCAATTCTAGAACCTTTACTTCATCAGTGATTTGGTAGTTAGAAAATATCCAATTATTAAATCCCAATTTATTTTTTGAATACTTCTTATGCAATTCTACTCGAATATCAAGATTATCATGACTTTTATATTGTTCAATTACTTTATCAATCATTTTAAACGACCCCCACTCTATAATTGACATTATATCACAAGAATAAAGATAGTGTTAAATAAGTTGTATAAATGCAAAAAAGGAATATTCCGTTATAGCAGAGTTGTAACACATTTCTATAAAGAAATTTATTCCTACGACTCAGTTTAGCATGCTTAACTTCCTAACTCAAAAACCAAGCATCAATTAATTTATCCGTTCTTCTTTTGAAACAGATTTGAACTGATAATTGCTCGTTTTAATTTAAAAAGCTCTTTTGAGCAAAACTTCATTTTTTTAAGAGTCCAAGGCTTGTTGAAGACTCACAAGCCTTGGACTAGAAATTCAAAGATTGGTCCAGCAATTTCTGTCTATCGCTTTTCTACTAGCAAAAAACCTACCTTGAGGCAAGTTTTCATTTATATATCTAATTTCGTAACTGTAAATTTGATATGGGAATAATCTTTTTCAACATCCTTATCCAGCAAGAAAGCTGTGGCGTCCTTCTTAACTTGAACCAGGTCAATATTCTGGGCTTGGGCTGCATAGACGCAGCCACAATAATATTGACGATAGATATCATACTCCTCACACATCTCTACTGAACGTTTGTAGCCTTGATTTTTCTTGAAATCGTTGGGAAGATAGTGGGTCGTGTAAATTTTTTGCACATCGATTCCGATGCTATTGATGGTTTGAGAATTCTTATGAGGACTGATGGTCAAGGCTGAACCAAAGTAGTCAAAGCCCAAGTCCATAGCCACTTGCGCTGTTTTATCCAGTCGGTAGTCAAAACAAACCTTGCAACGGTCGCCACCTTCAGGCTCTTCTTCCAGTCCTCTGACTAACTTACGTTATTCATTTGGTTCATAGGGAGCCTCTAGGTACTGAACCACATCTCCTGTCCTCTCATTGAAATCACTGACAAATTTCTTAGTAACATAGGCACGCTTATGGTATTCTGCCTTAGGATGGATATTAGAATTTGTAAAATAGATGGTCACATCTGCATACTTGGTCAAATATTCTAGGGTATAGGTACTGCAAGGGGCGCAGCAAACATGCATGAGAATGGTTGGCCGATGCTCATTTTTCTCTCATACTTGTACCATCTTCTGCATGACACGGTCATAATTAATCTTCTGATTGGGGTTCATCTTGCTCAGAATTTCTTCTACATCGATCATGTTATTCTCCTTTTTCTAGTCTTATACTCAATCATTTTCAAAAAGCAACCTTGTCCATTGTCTGCTGACAGTGGACTTTAAAACGCTTTTTTCCAGTCCTTGAATAACTTCTTGAAGCTTATCAATGACGGCTTCCAATGTTTGGAAAGCCTTATTTTTGAAACCTCGTTTTCGAATTT
>NZ_VMLH01000146.1:0-8417 GCF_013276595.1 Streptococcus sp. 10824 | reverse complement strand
CGGCAAGGTGACGTTGACGTGGTTTGAATTAGTATAAAATGGTTTGTTTTGGAAAGATTAAAGCTAAAGGATGACGCGTAGGAAGTCTGTTTGGTGAGGAGGATAATTTTATGGAGTTTTTTGATAAATTTCATGCCTTGTGTTTTGGATTTTTAGTACTAATAATCGTCATTACAGTTCCTTATACGATTAACCACGGGGATTTTTTTCAAAATGAATCTGAATTGATTATTGTAAGTCTTCTAGTAACCTCGCTGAGTGTTGTTTATGCTAGAAAGTTTGAAATGATTTCTTTTGGGATGTTAAGCAAGAAACAACTTTTACTTTTCATTGCAATCTTTCTTCTAAGTGTACTTGAGACGCTGGTTTATATTCATTTCTTCGCTATTTCTTCTGGCGCAGGAGTTCAACACTTGGCGGAAGTCAGCAGAGGAATTTCTCTGTCTTTGATTTTGACTACCTCAGTTTTTGGCCCCATCCAGGAGGAACTCATTTTCAGAGGACTTCTTCAAGGTGCCGTTTTTGACAATTCTTGGTTAGGGCTTGTGTTGACTTCCTCACTCTTTTCGTTCATGCATGGTCCTTCTAATGTACCTTCGTTTATTTTTTATCTACTTGGGGGCTTGTTGCTGGGCTTTGCTTATAAAAAGAGCCAAAACTTATGGGTTTCTACTCTAGTCCACATGTTTTACAACAGTTGGCCACTCTTATATTATTTATAAAAATTATGAAAAGGTAAGTAGGAGATGGTGCTTGCCTTTTTCAAGTTATAATGATAGCCTGAGCCAATTGAGATGCTTTTCTTTGAGAATCGGGCGTGGAGCGGTTGACGAATAGGCCAAAAACTAGTAGAATAGTAAGGAAACTTTATACGGAGGAAAGAAATGGATTTGGGTGATAATGAGCTAACACTGACTCCCATACCTGGGAAAAGTGGCAAGGCTTATATGGGTAGCTATCCTGATGGGAAGCGTATCTTTGTAAAAATGAACACCTCTCCAATCCTACCTGGTCTAGCTAGAGAACAAATTGCTCCACAATTATTATGGAGTCGCCGTTTGGCAGATGGACGTGATATGTGTGCTCAAGAATGGTTGACAGGCAAGATATTGACCCCATATGATATGAATCGTAAGCAAATCGTCAATATTTTAACCCGTCTTCATCGCTCACGTCCGTTGATGACACAGTTGAGTCGTTTGGGCTATGCCATGGAAACACCTGTAGATTTACTGCAGTCTTGGCAAGAAACGGCTCCAGATGCTTTGCGTAAAAATCATTTTATCAGTGAAGTGATGGCTGATTTACGTCAGACTATTCCAGGATTTAGAGAGGACCATGCGACCATTGTCCATGGAGATGTACGACATAGTAATTGGATTGAGACAGACAGTGGCTTGATTTATTTGGTGGATTGGGATTCGGTTCGCTTGACCGACCGCATGTTTGATGTGGCCCATATGCTCTGCCATTATATTCCAGAACATCAGTGGAAGGAATGGTTGACCTACTACGGTTACAAGTACAATCAAACGGTATTAAGTAAATTGTATTGGTATGGTCAATTGTCTTATTTGAGCCAGATTTCCAAGTATTATATGAACCAAGATTTAGAAAATGTCAATCGGGAGATCCATGGCTTGCGTCACTTCCGAGACAAGTATGGAAAGAGAAGATGAGAGTTAGAAATCGTAAAGGGGCGACAGAATTACTAGAGGCAAATCCCCAGTATGTGATCCTCAATCCCTTGGAAGCCAAGGGAAAATGGCGGGACTTGTTTGGCAATGACAATCCCATTCATGTGGAAGTTGGAAGTGGAAAGGGTGCCTTTGTTTCAGGTATGGCTAAGCAAAACCCTGACATCAACTATATCGGGATTGATATTCAAAAGTCTGTTTTGAGCTACGCTTTGGACAAGGTTCTTGAAGTTGGAGTACCGAATATTAAGCTCTTGTGGGTAGATGGTTCTGACTTGACTGACTATTTTGAAGACGGTGAGATTGATCGTTTGTATCTGAACTTTTCAGATCCTTGGCCGAAAAAACGTCATGAAAAGCGTCGTTTGACCTACAAGACCTTCTTGGATACCTTCAAGCGTATCTTGCCTGAAAATGGAGAAATTCATTTCAAGACGGATAACCGTGGCTTGTTTGAGTACAGTCTAGTGAGCTTTTCTCAGTATGGCATGAAGCTCAACGGTGTCTGGCTTGATTTGCATACCAGTGATTTTGAAGGCAATGTCATGACAGAATACGAGCAAAAATTCTCCAACAAGGGGCAAGTTATCTACCGAGTTGAGGCAGAATTTTAAGAAATAGCCTGAAATCAGGCTGTATAAGTGCTTTTGCTTTACATAAGTTGGCAAATGTGCTATACTAAGAGTAAGAATATGAGAAAGAGAGGCGGGGAAATATCTTCGCCTCTTGCTTATGAGGAGGTGGACGCAATCGCAACAATCGTAGAATTAGTCAGAGAAGTTGTAGAACCTGTCATTCAATCACCTTTCGAACTCGTGGATATCGAGTATGGAAAGATTGGCAGTGACATGATTCTCAGTATTTTTGTAGATAAACCTGAAGGAATTACCTTGAACGACACGGCAGACTTGACAGAAATGATCAGTCCTGTCCTAGACACCATCAAGCCAGATCCCTTCCCAGAACAATATTTCCTAGAAATCACCAGTCCAGGCTTGGAACGTCCTTTGAAAACCAAGGATGCCGTCGCTGGAGCGGTTGGGAAATACATCCATGTCGGGCTCTACCAAGCCATCGATAAGCAAAAGGTCTTTGAAGGAACCTTGTTGGCCTTCGAAGAGGACGAGTTGACTATGGAATATATGGACAAGACGCGTAAGAAAACCGTCCAAATTCCATACAGTTTAGTATCAAAAGCACGTTTAGCAGTTAAATTATAGAAAAAGAAAGGATAGCTTTTGAGGATTCAAAAGTGAAGAAAACATGAGTAAAGAAATGCTAGAGGCCTTCCGCATTTTGGAAGAAGACAAGGGAATCAAAAAAGAAGATATCATCGACGCAGTAGTAGAGTCGCTTCGTTCCGCTTATCGCAGACGCTATGGTCAATCAGACAGCGTAGCTATTGACTTTAACGAAAAAACAGGTGACTTTACCGTTTATACTGTTCGTGAAGTGGTTGATGAAGTATTTGATAGCCGTTTGGAAATCAGCTTGAAAGATGCTCTTGCCATCAATTCAGCCTATGAACTTGGCGACAAGATCAAGTTTGAAGAAGCACCTGCTGAGTTTGGTCGTGTAGCAGCCCAATCTGCCAAACAAACCATCATGGAAAAAATGCGCAAGCAAACACGTGCCATCACTTACAATACTTACAAAGAACATGAGCAAGAAATCATGTCTGGTACAGTAGAACGCTTTGACAACCGCTTTATCTATGTTAACCTTGGCAGTATCGAAGCCCAATTGTCAAAACAAGACCAAATACCTGGAGAAGTTTTTGCTTCTCATGATCGTATTGAAGTTTATGTCTACAAGGTTGAAGACAACCCTCGTGGTGTCAATGTCTTTGTTAGCCGTAGCCATCCAGAAATGATCAAACGCTTGATGGAGCAAGAAATTCCAGAAGTTTATGACGGAACAGTTGAAATCATGAGCGTAGCTCGTGAAGCTGGTGACCGTACTAAGGTTGCTGTTCGTAGCCACAATCCAAACGTGGATGCTATCGGTACAATCGTTGGACGTGGTGGAGCGAATATCAAGAAGATTACTAGCAAGTTCCACCCAGCTCGCTACGATGCCAAGAGCGACCGTATGGTACCAATTGAAGAAAATATCGACGTTATCGAGTGGGTAGCAGATCCAGCTGAATTTATCTACAATGCCATCGCTCCTGCGGAGGTTGACCAAGTTATCTTTGATGAAAACGACAGCAAACGTGCCTTGGTGGTCGTTCCTGATAACAAGCTTTCTCTTGCCATCGGTCGCCGTGGACAAAACGTTCGCTTGGCGGCTCACTTGACTGGTTACCGTATCGACATCAAGTCTGCTAGCGAATTTGAAGCCATGGAAGAAGCTGCTTCAGTAGAGTTGGAAGTAGAAAACGATACTGTAGAAGAATAAAAGCTGCTAGAGGAGGGAAAGATGAAAACGAGAAAAATCCCTTTGCGCAAGTCTGTTGTGTCCAATGAAGTGATTGATAAGCGTGATTTGCTCCGCATTGTCAAGAACAAGGAAGGGCAAGTCTTTATCGATCCGACAGGCAAGGCTAATGGCCGCGGCGCTTATATCAAGCTAGACAATGCAGAAGCCTTAGAGGCGAAAAAGAAGAAGGTCTTTAACCGTAGCTTTAGCATGGAAGTGGAAGAAAGCTTTTATGACGAGTTGATCGCTTATGTGGATCACAAAGTGAAAAGAAGAGAGTTAGGACTTGAATAAGCAAAAGATAAGCAATCTCTTGGGGCTTGCTCAACGAGCAGGGCGTATCATATCGGGTGAAGAATTGGTGGTCAAGGCCGTTCAAGACGGCAAGGCCAAGTTGGTCTTTCTAGCCCATGATGCTGGACCCAATCTAACCAAGAAGATTCAAGATAAAAGTCATTATTATCAAGTAGAAATTGTAACCGTGTTTTCAACACTGGAATTAAGCATAGCAGTCGGGAAATCGAGAAAGGTTTTGGCTGTAACAGATGCTGGATTTACAAAGAAAATGAGGTCTCTTATGGAATAGAAGAGGAGGACATGATTTGTCTAAGAAAAGATTGTACGAAATCGCAAAAGAACTTGGAAAAGAAAGTAAAGAAGTTGTAGCGCGTGCAAAAGAGTTGGGCTTGGATGTGAAAAGCCACTCATCAAGTGTGGAAGAAGCTGTCGCTGCAAAAATCGCTGCCAGCTTTAAGCCTGCAGCTGCTCCGAAAGCAGAAGCAAAACCTGCAGCACCAAAAGCAAGTACAGAAAAGAAAGCCGAAAAATCTGAGCCAGCTAAACCAGCTGTAGCTAAGGAAGAGGCAAAACCTGCAGAGCCAGTCGCTTCGAAAACAGAAAAAGTAGCAGCTAAACCGCAAAGTCGTAATTTCAAGGCTGAGCGTGAAGCTCGTGCCAAAGAACAGGCAGAACGACGCAAGCAAAATAAGGGCAATAACCGTGACCAACAACAAAACGGAAACCGTCAGAAAAACGAAGGTCGCAATGGTGGAAAACAAGGTCAAGGCAACCGCGATAATCGTCGCTTTAATGATCAAGCTAAGAAACAGCAAGGTCAGCAAAATCGAGGAAATGAACGCCGTCAACAAGAGGATAAACGTCCAAATCAAGCGGCTCCACGTGTTGACTTTAAAGCCCGTGCAGCAGCCCTAAAAGCAGAGCAAAATGCTGAATATGCACGTTCAAGTGAGGAACGCTTCAAGCAGTATCAGGCTGCTAAAGAAGCCTTGGCTCAAGCTAACAAACGCAAGGAACCAGAGGAAATCTTTGAAGAAGCGGCTAAGTTAGCTGAACAAGCGCAACAAGAACGGCAAGTTCAAGCAGTGGTTGAACTTGCTCCTGTAGCTAAAGAAGCGCCAGTGGATACACGTCGTAAGAAACAAGCTCGACCAGACAAAAATCGTGACGATTATGATCACGAAGAAGATGGTCCTAGAAAACAACAAAAGAATCGAAGTAGTCAAAATCAAGTGAGAAATCAAAAGAATAGTAACTGGAATAACAACAAGAAGAACAAAAAAGGCAATAACAAGAACAATCGTAATCAGACTCCAAAACCTGTTACAGAGCGTAAATTCCATGAATTGCCAACAGAATTTGAATATACAGATGGTATGACCGTTGCGGAAATCGCAAAACGTATCAAACGTGAACCAGCTGAAATCGTTAAGAAACTCTTTATGATGGGGGTCATGGCCACACAAAACCAATCTTTGGATGGGGAAACCATTGAACTCCTCATGGTGGATTACGGTATCGAAGCCAAACAAAAGGTTGAAGTGGATAATGCCGACATCGAACGTTTCTTTGTCGAAGATGGTTATCTCAATGAAGATGAATTGGTTGAGCGTCCACCAGTTGTAACTATCATGGGACACGTTGACCATGGTAAAACAACTCTCCTAGATACCCTTCGTAACTCTCGTGTTGCGACAGGTGAAGCAGGTGGTATCACTCAGCATATCGGTGCCTACCAAATTGTGGAAAATGGTAAGAAGATTACCTTCCTTGATACACCAGGACACGCGGCCTTTACATCTATGCGTGCGCGTGGTGCTTCTGTTACCGATATTACGATCTTGGTCGTAGCGGCAGATGACGGGGTTATGCCTCAGACTATCGAAGCCATTAACCACTCAAAAGCGGCCAACGTTCCAATCATCGTAGCCATTAACAAGATTGATAAACCAGGTGCTAACCCAGAACGCGTTATCGGTGAATTGGCAGAGCATGGAGTTATGTCAACTGCTTGGGGTGGAGATTCTGAATTTGTTGAAATCTCAGCTAAATTCAACCAAAATATCGAAGAATTGTTGGAAACAGTCCTTCTTGTAGCTGAAATCCAAGAACTCAAGGCAGACCCAACAGTGCGTGCAATCGGTACGGTTATCGAAGCGCGCTTGGATAAAGGAAAAGGTGCGGTCGCAACCCTTCTTGTACAACAAGGTACCTTGAATGTTCAAGACCCAATCGTTGTCGGAAATACCTTCGGTCGTGTCCGTGCTATGACCAACGACCTTGGTCGTCGTGTTAAAGTTGCTGGACCATCAACACCAGTCTCTATCACAGGTTTGAACGAAGCACCGATGGCGGGTGACCACTTTGCCGTTTACGAGGATGAAAAATCTGCGCGTGCAGCAGGTGAAGAGCGTGCCAAACGTGCCCTCATGAAACAACGTCAAGCTACCCAACGTGTTAGCCTTGAAAACCTCTTTGATACCCTTAAAGCTGGGGAACTCAAATCTGTTAATGTTATCATCAAGGCCGATGTACAAGGTTCTGTTGAAGCCCTTTCTGCCTCACTTCAAAAGATTGACGTGGAAGGTGTCAAAGTGACTATCGTCCACTCAGCGGTCGGTGCTATCAACGAATCAGACGTGACCCTTGCCGAAGCTTCAAATGCCTTTATCGTTGGTTTCAACGTACGCCCTACACCACAAGCTCGTCAACAGGCAGAAGCTGACGATGTGGAAATCCGTCTCCACAGCATTATCTATAAGGTTATCGAAGAGATGGAAGAAGCCATGAAAGGGATGCTTGATCCAGAATTCGAAGAAAAAGTTATCGGTGAAGCAGTTATTCGTGAAACCTTCAAGGTGTCTAAAGTGGGAACTATCGGTGGATTTATGGTTATCAACGGTAAGGTTGCCCGTGACTCTAAAGTCCGTGTTATCCGTGATGGTGTCGTTATCTATGATGGTGAACTCGCAAGCTTGAAACACTATAAAGACGACGTTAAGGAAGTTACAAACGGCCGTGAAGGTGGATTGATGATCGACGGCTACAATGATATTAAGATGGATGATGTGATTGAGGCCTATGTCATGGAAGAAATCAAGAGATAAGATTTTTTGCTCCTTTCTTAGGTGGTGAGGGACGCAAGCAAACCGATGGTTTCATTGCTTATTTTTGAGCCTAGGGTCTCAAAAATCCCCTGTGATGGGACTGATAAATCAGTTCCATCACTTTCACCACGGCGAAAGAAGCAGATGACTTCAAATTGAACTTCGTTTCAATTTAAACTGAAAATCAAGAAGTTTAAAATAGCTAGGTCTGCTGGCCTAGCTTTTGGTTCAAAGTAGAGAAAGGAATATCATGGCAAATCATTTCCGTACAGATCGTGTGGGCATGGAAATCAAGCGTGAAGTCAATGAGATTTTGCAAAAGAAAGTCCGTGATCCACGTGTCCAAGGTGTGACCATCACAGATGTTCAGATGCTGGGTGACTTGTCTGTTGCCAAGGTTTATTACACCATTTTGAGTAACCTTGCTTCGGATAACCAAAAAGTCCAAATCGGGCTTGAAAAAGCAACTGGTACCATCAAACGTGAACTTGGTCGCAATTTGAAATTGTACAAAATCCCAGATTTGACCTTCGTCAAAGACGAGTCCATCGAGTATGGAAACAAGATTGACGAGATGCTACGCAATCTGGATAAGAACTAAGAAAGAGGGGTTGCCCCTCTTTTTTGGTGGAGAAAAAGGCAATAAAACATGATGGGGGAATCTTTCTAGACTTATACTCAATGAAAATCAAAGAGCAAACTAGGAAACTAGCCGCAGGCTGTACTGGAGTAGGGCAAGGTGAAGCTGACGTAGTTTGAATTTGATTTTCGAAGAGTATTAAAAATTATTAAAAAGATTTATAAAATTTAGATAGTGTGATATTATGAGATAAAGATACAAGAGAAAGAGGTATTTATATGGCTGAACAAGACTTAGCTATGCAAGTATTGCAAC
>NZ_VMLH01000145.1:0-601 GCF_013276595.1 Streptococcus sp. 10824 | reverse complement strand
GACACCATATCCGATTCCAAAATCGTTGCTATATCCCTGTTGAACAAGGAAAAGAAGTCTACTTCAGCAGAAAGACGAAAGCATTCGTTATAAAAGAAGTTGACGGTGACATCTACCTCAATATCGCTGACAAGATCTATCACACAAAGGAGCTACTAGTTCATGAACTCTATTCGAAAAACTTTGAATCAGAACCAGAACAAAAAAAGAAAGACGCAAGTATGTCCCTCCACAAACCCATCCGTGGAAACTCACATCTTTCAAACAATATCTTCAGAAAAATAAAAAGGATTATGAAGAGTTTACTAGTGAGGAGCTTCATTCTCCTCAGCTACAAGTATAATCTATTTCTCGCTAAATGGGAAGCTGTTCCTTAAAGGAAATCACTCTATCCCTTACATTTAGGAGAGAGAAAGTAAGGAGTCTAAGACAAGCATTTCATTTGATAAGAGGCTTGGAGTTGTGAGGCTAGAGAGCCAAGGCTAAGACTAGCCTTGGTTTAGCTGAAAAAACAGCTTCAAGGGTTCCTCGTGTCAAATGAAAGCAAAATAATTGCCCTCAATCTCACCATTTTTTGGGGCATCATCACTTTCGATTGACA
>NZ_VMLH01000144.1:0-16030 GCF_013276595.1 Streptococcus sp. 10824 | reverse complement strand
TTTTATTATGAGAAGACTTACTTTTTTACTGAGATTGAATTTTTCCTAGCCTCAACATCGTATAAACCCCAAATTCAATCTGACCTGGTTTGAAGAGATTTTCGAAGCAGATAAGGTTTTACTAAAACTAAAAAAAATGATATAATCAAACTGATTAAATGTTTTAAAAATAAAGGAGAATTTGAATGTCTTACCAAGAAAATTACCAGAAATGGGTTGATTTTGCGGAGCTTCCTGACTATCTTCGTCAAGATTTGGAAAATATGGATGAAAAAACTAAGGAAGATGCCTTCTATACAAATCTTGAATTTGGTACTGCAGGTATGCGTGGCTTGATTGGTGCTGGTACAAACCGTATCAACATCTACGTTGTTCGCCAAGCTACTGAGGGATTGGCTCGTTTGATTGAGTCAAAAGGTGGAAACGAGAAAGAACGCGGTGTAGCAATTGCCTACGATAGCCGTCACTTCTCACCAGAGTTTGCCTTTGAATCTGCGGCAGTTCTTGCTAAACACGGCATCAAATCTTACGTATTTGAAAGCCTTCGTCCAACTCCAGAACTATCATTTGCAGTTCGTCACCTCAACTGTTTCGCAGGTATCATGGTCACAGCTAGCCATAACCCTGCTCCATTTAACGGTTACAAGGTTTACGGTGAAGACGGTGGACAAATGCCTCCACACGACGCAGACGCTTTGACTACTTATATCCGTGCAATCGAAAACCCATTTGCGGTAGAAGTTGCTGATGTGGAAGCTGAAAAAGCTTCTGGCTTGATTGAAGTTATCGGCGAAGCTGTTGACGTAGAATACCTTAAAGAAGTTAAGGACGTAAACATCAACCCAGCCTTGATTGAAGAATTTGGTAAAGACATGAAGATTGTCTACACACCACTTCATGGTACTGGTGAAATGTTGGCTCGTCGCGCTCTTGCCCAAGCAGGATTTGACTCTGTTCAAGTTGTTGAAGCGCAAGCAACTGCTGACCCAGACTTCTCAACTGTAAAATCTCCAAACCCAGAAAGCCAAGCAGCTTTTGCTCTTGCTGAAGAACTTGGTCGTCAAGTTGGTGCAGATGTTCTTGTGGCAACTGACCCTGATGCTGACCGTGTTGGTGTTGAAGTTCTTCAAAAAGATGGTAGCTACCTCAACCTTTCAGGTAACCAGATCGGTGCTATCATGGCTAAATACATCTTGGAAGCCCACAAAAATGCTGGAACTCTTCCTGAAAATGCAGCCCTCTGTAAATCTATCGTATCAACTGACTTGGTAACGAAGATCGCTGAAAGCTACGGCGCAACTATGTTCAACGTTTTGACAGGTTTCAAATTTATCGCTGAAAAAATCCAAGAATTCGAAGAAAAACACAATCACACTTACATGATGGGATTTGAAGAAAGCTTCGGTTACTTGATTAAACCATTCGTACGTGATAAAGATGCTATCCAAGCCGTTCTAGTCGTTGCTGAACTTGCTGCCTACTACCGTTCTCGTGGTTTGACACTTGCTGACGGTATCGAAGAAATCTACAAAGAATACGGCTACTACGCAGAAAAGACTATCTCTGTTACTCTTTCTGGTGTTGATGGTGCTGAACAAATCAAAGCAATTATGGCTAAATTCCGCAACAATGCTCCAAAAGAATGGAATACAACAGCTATCACTGTCGTAGAAGACTTCAAGGCTCAAACTGCTACTGCTGCTGACGGTACTGTTACAAACTTGACAACTCCTCCAAGTGATGTGTTGAAATACACACTTGCTGACGGTTCATGGATTGCCGTTCGCCCTTCAGGGACAGAACCAAAAATCAAGTTCTACATTGCAGTTGTAGGGGAAACCAACGAAGAATCACAAGCTAAGATTGCTAACATCGAAGCAGAAATCAATGCTTTTGTAAAATAAGGCCCTATAAAAGATGAGACCAACCAATCTCATCTTTTTTTCGTATCAAATCTGAGCAATTTTAGAAACTTTATGGCATACTAGACTTATCAATGAAAGCGAGGTAATCTCATGGAACAATTTTTAGATAATATCAAAGACCTTGAAGTCACTACAGTTGCGCGTGCGCAAGAAGCTCTTGATAAAAAAGAAACTGCAACCTTCTTTATTGGTCGCAAAACTTGCCCTTACTGCCGTAAATTTGCTAGTACATTGGCAGGTGTAGTAGCTGAAACTAAAGCTCACATCTACTTCATCAACAGTGAAGAACCAAGCCAACTCGATGAGTTGCAAGCATTCCGTTCACGCTACGGAATTCCAACTGTACCAGGATTTGTTCACGTTGCAGATGGACAAATCAATGTCCGTTGCGACTCTTCAATGTCAGCACAAGAAATCAAAGATTTCGCAGGATTGTAAAAAATCAGCTAACAAGTTTTAAAATCACAAAAACGCATAATATAAGGTGCAAAAACCTTGATATTATGCGTTTTATTGTTCCTAAAATAGTTACATCAGCATTTCATTACAGAACATTTTAATTTTGGAAATCAAATCAATTTTTAACAATGGTTTAGAAATCACAGTGGGCTATTCCATATTCAATTATCCAGATTCAATCGCTATTATCGTTTTCCTAGATTACAAAAAACTACGTTTTGCTAATCAAAACGCAGTCTCAGCCACTATTTTATATTACTGTCCTTCTTTTACTTCTTTGGTTGCCACATCTTCTCCAAACCATTTTTGGCTGATTTTCTGGAATTTACCGTCCTTGTAAAGACTAGAAAAAGCTTCATTTATCTTCTTAACCAAGGTTGTATCTTCCTTACGGGCTCCAACCGCAAAAGCTTCTGTTTCTAGTCCAACTGTAAAGACATTATAATCGTTTAAAACGCCTTCTGCTTCTAAATAATAATTTGCATAGACACGGTCAATCAATAAACCGTCAATTCGATCATTTTTCAAATCAATCAAGGCTTCATTAAAGGTTTGGTATTGATTCGCTTCCTTATTAGCGACAATATCCTTTAAAATCGCTGGGTTTGCTTCAAAGTCCGCATAACCAGATGAACCGGCTTGAGCTCCTAATGTCTTTCCAGCCATATCCTTTGCAGTCGTGATACCAGATGATTTCTTCGTAACCAATACCTGCTCATTCTTCATATATGAGTTACTGAATGCTACCTTTTCACGGCGTTCGTCGGTAGCGGAATAGCCATTCCAAATCAGATCAATCGTTCCTTTTGTCAATTCAGCTTCTTTCAAATCCCAATCAATCGGTTGCCAGTTTACTGTGATTCCGTATTTTTCAAAAACAGCTGTAGCTAAATCAATATCAAATCCTGCATAAGAACCATCTTTCTGAGCAAATCCCATTGGAACAAAAGTGCTATCAAATCCAATAGTAATAGACTTGTTAGACTCGTACTTAGACCAATTATCTCCACTAGTTTCGCTAGTATTTTTCCCACAAGCTACTAAGAACAAAGCAGTCATCAGACTGACTAATACAAGCATCCATTTTTTCATCCATTTTTCCTCCTATTTAGGTTCTACTTTCAATAATACATCTGCGATATTTTCAGCAAACTGCAAATCATGGGTTACCACAATCTGGGTCATGCCAAGTTCCCTATTTTGCAAGATCAGTTTTTCCACTTCCAAGCGTAATTCTGGATCCAGGGCAGAAGTTGGTTCATCGTAGCCAATGATTTCTGGGTCAATCATCATAGCACGCGCCAAAGCCACCCGCTGCTTCTGACCACCAGATAGTGAGAAGGGATAGGCATCTGCGTGTCCTCCTAGTCCTAACTGTTCCAAGAGTCCACGCGCCTTCTTCTCAGCCTCTTCCTGCTTCATTCCCATGGTCTTCACAGGCGATAAGGTCAAATTGTCCAGAACTGATAAATGAGGGAACAGTTGAAAATCTTGGAAGACAAATCCCAGTAGATTGCGCTTCTGCAATTCATCCAGCTCTAAAGGTTGTCCATTATAAAAGATTTGCCCTGAATTAATGGTTTCAAGACCTGCAAGCATACGTAAAAGAGTTGTCTTACCTCCACCAGAAGGTCCAACGATAGCTAGAATTTGCTTTTCAGGAATATTTAGACTGAAATCAGACAGGATTTGTTTGTCTCCAAAGACTTTATTGATATTTCGTAATTCTAACATGGCAGCCTCCTATCTATAATAACTATACTTCTTCTCAACTTTTTTGGAAATAATTGTCACAATCCCAATTAAAATCAAGTAAATAGCTCCTGCCAAGAACATAGGAACCAGACTAGCATCACGGTTGGCAGCTGTTCGACTCGCCAAGATAAGATCAGAAATTCCTAGAGCATATACCAGAGAAGTATCCTTGACCAAACTCATAACTTCGTTAAAGACACTAGGAAGAACGATCTTGGTCACTTGAGGCAAGATAATATAGCGCACTGTGGCAAAGGGACTAAACTTCAAGACCTTGGCTGCCTCATACTGTCCTCTTGGAATAGTGTCAATTCCCCCACGGAAAATTTCTGCAAAGTAAGCCGCATAATTCAAAACAAAGGCAATAATAGCTGCAGGAAGGCGATCCAAACGAATCCCAATACTTGGGAGCACATAATAAATAAAAATCAGTTGCAAGAGTAAGGGGGTTCCTCGCATAACCCAGATGTAAATGTTAATCAGATAATGGAGGGGCTTCCAATGGACTTGCAAGGCAAAGGCAATCAAAACGCCCAAAGGAATCGAAAATAGCAAGACCAGTGCAAAGACCTGTACAGTCGTGCTCGCACCATTCAGTAAACTCGGTAATATCTCAAATAAATAAGACATACTGCACCTCCTAAAAGTAATTGTTCCTATTATAGCATGAATAAACAAAATAACCAACCATTTTTGCAAAAAAATTCTATCATATACAAATAAAAACCGTAGCTATCAAAAGAGATAAACTACAGTTCTATATGTTTAAACATTCTTACAATCTCTCAAACAGTTCTTGCATTTGCACATCATCTGGAACCAGTTTTAAGTAAGCTTTCGCATGGACTTTGGCTTCTTCAAAATGTCCCAATTCACGCAAGAGATAGATATAGCGTTCCAGAAACTCGGGATTGTCCTTCAAATCTCCTGCCAACTCTTGGTAATGCTCATAGGCAGTATCCAAATCGTCCATTTCTTGATAAGAGCGAGCAATCATCCACTTGGTCAAAAGATTTTCTGGCTCCTCACTTTGCAAGTCTAGAATATCCTCATAACGCTCCTGCTCCAGATAAATAGTTGCCAAACGAAGCAAGATTTCTTCTGTATCCTCAGCGTCTTCTTTTGCAGTAAGGAGATAATTTTCTGCACCACTAGCATCATGCAGTTCATAAGAAAATTGTGAAGCAGCCAGCAAAAGGCGAGTTTCAAAGGGATTTTTCTCCAAGCCTTGCTTAGCGATACGCAGGGCTTCTTGAACTTGATGTTCCTTATGTAAGGCCTGACTGTAGCCATACTCATAGCCTTCAAAGTCAGGAGAAATGGTATCAAGTTGCTTAAAGTAGAGGACAGCCTTTTGGTATTCTTCTTGATCAAAGTAAAGGCTGGCCAACTCAAAAGCTGTTAGGTCATCGTATTCTAACTCCAGAGCTTTTTCTAAAAACTCTGTGGCCGTTTCAAATTTCCCTAACTGGGCATAGGCAAAGCCAATCCGTTGATAGGTAGAAATGCCTGTTTGCTCATAAATCGAGCGATTATCTAACTGGGCATAGCCTTGAATGGCCTCTTGGTAATTTTCCAACTCACTATCTAATTCTGCCAATCCTAATATCAAGAGAGGATCATCTGAATAACTCAAAGCCTCCAGCAATTTCTCACGCGCCACATCTGTCAAACCTTCCATCTGGTAAAGGTCTGCTTTTAGAGCCAAAACCGAAACATACCAGTCACTGTCAGCTTGGATTTCCTCAAGATAAGCAAAGGCTTCTTCGATTTGACCATCCTCGCTAGCAATTGCAGCTAGATTAAGATGAACCTCTGGAAAATCCTCTACGATTTTCAGGTAAATCTCCTTGGACTGAGGATAGAAGCCAATTCCTTCAAGATAAGTTGCCAACTCATACAGAAGGTCACTTGAATCATTTTCTAAAGCTTTGGCGAAATAATGCTCAGCCTTGGCTAAATCTTGTTCCTCCAAAGCCTGTAACATCTGTTGACTATTGTTCACTCTTCCCTTCCTCTCCCTCTAGTTCATATAGGCCACTGACTACCTTATACCATTCAAAAATGGCTGAAATGACAACCTTAGCAGAGGCATAAACTGGAATACCAAGTAAAACTCCCCAGATGCCAAACATGGAACCTGAAGTTAACAAGACAAAGAGAACATTAATGGGATGGATGTTTAATTGACTTCCCAAAATCAATGGAGAGACAAAACGACCTTCAATAGTTTGTTCTACGATAAAGACAATCACTACTTTCAAAAGCATGACTGGCCCAGCAATCAAGCCCAAAACTAGGGCAGGAAGCATGGCTAGGAAGCTACCAAGATAAGGAACCAGATTTAAAATACCAGCAGTAACACCAAGCGTAACCGCATAACGTAGACCGATAATCTTGAAAAAGATCATAAACATTACCGCTACAATAATAGCCACTGTCACTTGCCCTCGAACATAGTTGGACAACTGTTGATTCACATCGGATAAAACTTGTCCAACAGGTTCCTTCAATTTTGTCGGCATAAATTGGGTCAAATAGTTACGCAAGCCTTTCCCATCACGCAAGAGATAAAAGAGCATGAAAGGAACGATAATCAAGGCAACAATCACTTGAGAAGCCCCGCTAATAAAGGCACTCACCCAGTTGACTGCCTGAGATGAAACCTTACTTGCCCAAACTGTAGCCTGGCTAGAGAAGTTTGTCAAAACCTGCTCTAACTGAGGTCTGAAATCATCTGGCAGGTGCTGGGCTACCAAGCCATTGACAATCCTATCTATATCTTCTAAGTAAACAGGAACGTTTCTTGCAAAGGTCAAAACCTGACGTTGCAGATTTGGAATGGCGACTGCCAAGCCCCAAATGATAAAGAGAGCGATGATGACAAAGACAATAGTGATAGCTATAACACGATTAACCTTATGCTTCTCCATCCAATCAACAATAGGATTCAACAAATAATATAACAAACCAGACAGAATGACTGGTAACATCACAACTGCTAAAAAGTCTAAAACAGGTGAAAATAGAAAACTAATCTTACTTAAAATAAAAAGATTGAGTCCCAATAATAAGGTTACTAAAAATACCGTAGTGGCCTTGTTATCTAAAAACCACTTAAAAAACCAAGATAGGCTAAAATGTTTCTCTTTTTGCTCCATAAATACTTCCTTTCTATCGTTCTCTCATTATACCATTTTTAAATCAAAATAACTCTTTTTTAAAGTGCTTACATCTAATTGGATGTCTTTAATTGGCTTGTTTTTGTGATATAATAGTCTTATCTTTATATAGAGGTAACGTTATGAAAGAAACTGTTTATTTTGGAACTTATACACGTCGTACTTCCCAAGGGATTTACAAGGCTGACTTTGATACAGAAACTGGTCAGCTTTCAAATCTAGAACTTTTTGCAGCTGAGCCAAGTCCAACCTACCTTGCCTTTGACCAGCACCAACACCTATACACTGTTGGTAGTCAAGACGATAAGGGAGGGATTGCAGCCTATCAAACTGACGGGACTTTATTAAATCACGTCGTTGAAAAAGGAGCCCCCCACTGTTATGTTGCTGTCGATGAAAAGCGTAATTTGGTCTATGCAGCCAACTACCACAAAGGACAGGTTCTTGTTTATAAACGTCAGGAAGATGGTCGTCTTCTACTTAGTGATGTAGATCAACACAGGGGCCAAGGTCCACATGAAAATCAAGCATCTCCTCATGTTCACTTTACAGACTTAACACCTGACCACTATCTAGTGACCTGTGATTTGGGTACTGACCAAGTTATCACTTATGACCTTGATCAAGAAGGGAAACTGTCTAAACTCTATACCTACAATAGTATTCCTGGAGCTGGTTCTCGTCATATCGTTTTCCATAACCATTATAAAATTGCTTATCTCATTTGTGAACTCAATAGTACTATCGAGGTTTTAATCTACGATGGTGTTGGCGAATTTGAACGTATGCAGGTTATTTCAACTTTACCAGAAGCTTACGAAGGCTTTAATGGAACTGCTGCTATTCGTCTCTCAAAAGATGGTAAATATCTCTACGCTTCTAACCGTGGCCATGATTCTATCGCAGTATATACCATCCTTGCGGACGGTAGCTTAGAGTTATTAGAAATCGTTCCAACACATGGTCAGACCCCACGTGATTTTGATTTGACACCCGACCAAAAATTTCTCATTGCTGTCCATCAAGACTCTGACAATGCAACTGTCTTTAAACGTAATTGTGACAATGGTCGTCTAGCAGAACTCTCCAACGACTTCCATGTTCCCGAAGCAGTCTGCATCCGTTTTGCTCCTTAATACTCTTCAAAAATCTCTTCAANNAGTTCTATCCACAACCTCAAAACTGTGTTTTGAGCAACCTATGGCTAACTTCCTATGTTTGCTTTTTGATTTTTATTGAGTATAAAACACCATAAAAAAATGAACTTGGAATTTTCAAGTTCATTTTTTCTTATAGTCTATTTCCGACATTAATACGGTTAATGGCACGTTGCAGTGCAATCTTCGCACGACGTTCTTGGTCAATCAAGTGTTTGTCTTGTGCTTCTTCAATTGCACGTTCTGCACGAAGTTTGGCACGTTCTGCACGACTGATATCGATATCACGAGCACGTTCTGCAGAGTCAGCAACGATTGTAATCATATCATTGGCAATTTCAATAACGCCACCGTTTACTGCAATCCAGTTCACGTGATCTTCGTCATCAATACGTTTTACCTTTACTTCATCAACTGCTAAAACCGCAATCATATTTTCATGTCGTGGCAAGATCCCCATCTCACCATCCAGAGTTCGAACCGATACATAGCTGGCATGGTGATCATAGACGAGACCATCTGGTGTCACGATCTGGACAGTTAACTGAGCCATAGGTCACCTCTTAAAATCCCATTTTTTCAGCTTTTGCAATCACATCTTCGATAGAACCTACACCACGGAAGGCATCTTCTGGCAAGTGGTCGTATTTACCATCAAGGATTTCCTTAAAGCCACGTACAGTTTCAGCAACTGGGACATAAGAACCTGGCTGACCAGTAAATTGTTCTGCAACGTTGAAGTTTTGTGACAAGAAGAACTGGATACGACGGGCGCGAGCAACCAAGGTCTTTTCTTCATCAGAAAGCTCATCCATACCAAGGATAGCAATGATATCTTGCAACTCATGGTAACGTTGAAGAACGCGTTTTACTTCAGCAGCAACTGCATAGTGCTCTTCTCCAACGATTTCAGGTGCCAAGGCACGTGAACTTGAAGCAAGTGGGTCAACGGCTGGATAAATACCCAATTGTACCAACTTACGTTCCAAGTTGGTTGTTGAATCCAAGTGAGCAAAGGCTGTTGCTGGCGCAGGGTCAGTATAGTCATCCGCTGGCACATAGATAGCTTGGATAGAGGTTACAGAACCCTTCTTAGTTGATGTGATACGTTCTTGCAATTGACCCATTTCCGTAGCAAGGGTTGGTTGGTAACCAACGGCTGATGGCATACGACCCAAAAGGGCAGATACTTCTGAACCAGCCTGAGTGAAACGGAAGATATTATCGATAAAGAGAAGCACATCTTGGCCTTCTACATCACGAAAGTATTCAGCAATTGTCAAACCAGTAAGGGCAACACGCATACGTGCTCCTGGTGGCTCATTCATCTGACCAAATACCATGGCTGTTTTCTCGATAACGCCTGATTCTTTCATTTCCCAGTAAAGGTCGTTCCCCTCACGAGTACGTTCCCCAACACCAGTAAATACTGAAATACCACCGTGTTCTTGGGCAATGTTGTGAATCAATTCTTGAATCAAGACGGTTTTACCAACTCCGGCACCACCGAAAAGTCCAACTTTACCACCTTTTAGATAAGGGGCAAGAAGGTCGATAACCTTAATCCCTGTTTCAAGGATTTCAGAAGAGGTAGACAACTCATCAAAAGTTGGAGCTTTTTTATGAATTGGCTGACGCTCTGCGTCTTCTGTAAAAGGAGCTTCCAAGTCAATGGTATCTCCCAAAACGTTGAAGACACGTCCCAAAGTTTCTTTACCTACTGGTACAGAGATTGGACGACCTGTGTCCAATACTTCCATTCCACGAGTCAACCCATCTGTTGATTCCATGGCGATAGTACGGACCATACCATCTCCCAACTCCAAGGCTACTTCAAGGACGATTTTTGTTTTTCTTTCGTCATTTTTGTAGACGACAAGTGCATTGTTAATCTCAGGAAGTTTTTCCCCTGCTGCAAACAAGACGTCTACAACAGGACCGATAACCTGAGCAATTTTACCTGAACTCATCTCCTTCTCCTATTCTATATAAGATACTGTCGGTTCCTAGCTCAACTAGGTCCTAATACTCTTCGAAAATCTCTTCAAACCACGTCAGCTCTATCTGCAACCTCAAAACAATGTTTTGAGCAGCCTGCGGCTAGATTCCTAGTTTGCTCTTTGATTTTCATTGAGTATAAGTTCATTTTCATACGAGCTGGACTAGAGCCTATTCTAAGGCACTAGCTCCTGCTACAATTTCTGTAATTTCTTGTGTAATCGCCGCCTGTCTGGCACGGTTATACTGAATTGTCAAATCATTGATGACTTTCTTAGCATTATCTGTCGCTGTTTGCATGGCGGTCATACCTGCAGCATTTTCAGCTGTCTTGGCATCGATAATGGCACCGTAAATCATACTTTCTGCAAACTGTGGCAACAACTGCTCCAAAATTTCTTCACGACTGGTTTCCAATTCAAAGGTCAAGCTATATTCTTCATCCGCTTCATTTGGATCCAAGTCAACAATCGGAAGCATTTGTTCCACACGCATTTGACTGGTTAGCGTGTTGACATGGTGGTTGTAGCAGACATAGAGCTCATCAAAAAGTTCATTTTGGTACATTTCAACAGTTTTTGAAATAATCTTACGAACTTGATCAAAGCTAGGTTGGTCTGCCAAGCCACGTAATTCATAAAGTGGTTGAATACCACGAGCCTTAAAGAAATCAGCTCCCATTCCACCAATACAGATCATTTCAAAACCTGTACCGTCTGGGTGGTATTCTTCTTTCAACTCCATAACGGCTTTCAGAATAGAGGAATTATAACCTCCAACCAAACCGCGGTCTGAAGTAATGACGATGTAGCCTGTCTTCTTAACTGGACGACTAATCAACATGGGATTAGTTGAACCACCAGCTCCATTACCATGAAGGATATCTGTCAAGAGCTTGCGAACCTTCTGAGCGTAAACTTGGAAGTTGCGAGCTGCTTCTTCAGAGCGACCAAGCTTAGCAGCCGATACCATTTGCATGGCATTAGTGATTTGACTCGTATTTTTTGTTGAGGCGATTTTTGTTTTAATATCATTTAGAGATACTGCCATCTGACACCTCTATTCTTATTGGAAGCTAGATTGATTGAGAAACTCTGTAATCGCAGCATCCAAGACTGCTTCTTCTGGCAAGTCTTTTGTATCACGAATGGTTTCCAAAATCTCTGGATGTTGAGCATCAAAGAAGGCATGGAACTCTTCCTCGAGACGAACAATATCATCTACTGGAACAGTATCCAAGAAACCATGTGTCAAAGCATAAAGAATGGTTACTTGTTTCTCAACAGGTAATGGTTTGTGAACAGGTTGTTTCAAGACCTCAACGGTACGACGTCCACGGTTCAACTTAGCCTGTGTTGCTGCGTCCAAGTCAGAACCAAACTTAGTGAAGGCTTCCAACTCACGGTATGAAGCAAGGTCGATACGAAGTGTACCAGCAACCTTCTTCATAGCTTTGATTTGCGCAGAACCACCTACACGAGATACAGATGAACCCGCATCGATAGCTGGACGAATACCCGCATTGAAGAGACCATCGCCAAGGAAGATTTGTCCATCAGTGATTGAAATCACGTTGGTTGCGATATAGGCAGAGATATCTCCTGCTTGTGTCTCGATAAATGGTAGGGCTGTAATTGATCCACCACCAAGTTCATCAGAAACTTTAGCTGAGCGCTCAAGCAAACGGCTGTGAAGATAGAAAACATCCCCTGGAAAGGCTTCACGACCTGGAGGACGACGAAGCAAGAGTGACAGTTCACGATAAGCTACCGCTTGTTTTGATAAATCATCGTATACAATCAAAACATGCTTACCTTGGTACATAAATTCTTCTGCCATGGCAACCCCAGCATAAGGAGCTAGGAAGAGCAATGGAGATGGTTGTGAAGCAGAGGCTGTCACAACGATTGTGTAATCCAAGGCACCGTACTGACGAAGTGTTTCTACTTGCGTACGAACTGTTGATTCTTTTTGTCCAATTGCAACATAGATACAGATCATATCTTGATCTTTTTGGTTCAAGATTGTATCAATCGCAATGGTTGTTTTCCCTGTCTGACGGTCACCGATAATCAACTCACGTTGACCACGACCAATCGGTACAAGGGCGTCAATAGCTTTCAAACCAGTTTGCAATGGTTCTGAGACTGACTTACGTTGCATAACACCAGGAGCTGGCGCTTCTACTGGACGAGTTTTATCAGTGTGGATTTCTCCAAGACCATCAACTGGACGACCAAGCGGATCCACAACACGACCAATCAGACTTTCACCTACTGGGACTTCCATGATTTTCCCTGTACGGCGGATTGTATCGCCTTCACGGATATCTGTAAAGTCACCTAGGATGATAATACCAACGTCTGTTGACTCCAAGTTTTGAGCCATACCATAAGAGCCGTTTTCAAAAATCAACAACTCTCCACTCATGGCATTTTCAAGGCCGTGAGCACGCGCGATACCGTCCCCGATATAGGTTACAACACCTGTTTCAGTCACATCAAAATTAGGTTTGAAATTTTCAATTTGTTGCTTAATTAAAGCGCTGATTTCTTGTGCGTTAATTGCCAAAAGAACACCACTTTCTATTTCAAATTTTCTTTAACAACTTTAAGTTGTTGTTTAATACTCACATCAATTGTCTTGTGATTGGCAAAAATAACAAAACCACCAATGAGACTTTCATCGATTTGTTCTTTTACACTCCTTACTTTCAGAGACATTTTCTTCTCAATCAAAGGGAGCAAACGACTCTTTTGTTCATCAGTTAGAGGATGAGCAGCAGTAATCGTCACTTCAAATCGATTTGTTTCTTTTTCAAGTCGGTCCAAGCAATCTACAAGCACATCATAAAAAAGATTTACTCTGTGATTGTAGGCCAGAACCTGGATAAAGTTTTGTAATAAAGGTGACACAGAGTCTTGGAAAAAAGCAATCGTTTTTTTCTTGTCAGACTCATCTACTGTCACTTTTTTTAAAAAAGAAGGTAAACCTGTTTCTTCAGCAATTTGCTTGATTTGAGTCAAGTCTGAAAAGATACGGGCTTCTTCTCCTTTTTCAAGTACCAATTGGACAAAAGGCATGCTGTATTTTTCAATTACCTTTACTGTTTTCTTGTCCATTAAGCTTCTCCTAGCTGATCGATATACTGATCAATGAGTTCTTTATGGGCATGACCGTCAAGGTTTTGTGAGATGATTTTACCAGCTAGGCTGATGGTCAAATCTGCTACCTCACCCTTAACGCTTTGTAAAGCTTCAGCTTTGTTTTGAGCAATTTCTTGGTTTGCTTTTTCTTTTAAGCGTCCTGCTTCTAGTTTAGCATCTACTAAAATACTAGCCTTACTTTTCTCAGCTGTTGCTTTCGCATTCTCAATGATTGCCTTGGCTTCTTTACGGCTACCAGCCAATTCATCTTCGCGTTTTTGAGCCAATACTTCTGCTTTTTGACGGGCTTCTTCAGCACTGTCAATATCAGTAGCAATTTTTTCAGCTCTTTCTTCGAAAATGCCTGTAATATTAGACCATGCAAATTTTTTAATCAAGACTAGCAAAAGAATAAAAGAGCCAGTGATTAAAATAAAATTACCAATCAATTCACCTACTGTTACGTGCATCAGTTACTCCTTTCTATTCCTCTTCAATATTAATCTTATTCCCTAAATACACAGATGTCAAAAGAGTAAAGACATAAGCTTGGATGCAGGAAATAAAGACAGAAAATGCAGTCCAAGCCAAATTAGCTCCAAAGGCTACTGGATACCAATAAATAGCTTGGTGGGAAAGAAGAAGTAACAAACTCGTCATGACCTCTCCTGCAAAGATATTCCCAAAAATCCGCAAAGCCAAAGATAAGAAGTTTGTAAATTCTTCCAAGATATTCATCGGTATGACAAAAACAGGACTCATAAAAGATTTTATACTTTTTTTAAATCCACGACGACGAACGCTTTCTATATGTGTCAACAAAATGACAAGAAAAGATAAGGTTAAGTCATACTGTAAATTAGCGGTTGGCGAACTCCACCAGTTAGTCCCATCGATCGTTTGAAGCTTTGTCATTAAGCCAAGGTTATTGGCAATCACCATGAAAAGAAATAAACAAAGGAAAAAGAGTGAGTAATCTTTCATGTAGCGCGAACCAATGTTAGGTTCTGTAAATCCAATAACAAAGTCATAGACATACTCAAGTACATTTTGCTTTCCTTTGGGTTTCAAGGTCATATTGCGGCTTGCCCAATAAATAAAGACAAAAATAACTCCCACAATCAACAAGGTCATGGCTAACATAGTCAGATTGAAGATAACAGGACCAATAGAGATGATTGGATTAATACTTTCTTCCATCTAAAATCCTCCCTTTTCTTCTCGTTCCATGTATTTATTTGATAATAAATGAGAAGACAAGAGTTACAAAGAAAGTTCCTTCAATAAAGGCAACACCTAAAAACATCAAACTACGAAACTCAGAAAGCATATCTGGTTGGCGTGCTACTGATTTAAACAGTCCATTCATCAATAAACCTTCACCGACAGATACGCCCATACAGGCAATACATAAGCCTAAAAATGTTAAATTCATAACGAATTCTCCTTTAAAATAAAATTTACTTACTTAGTGTAGTCCTAAAATTTAAATTTGTCAACTTTTAACCGCTATTGGAAGCGTTTAATAAAAATTATTTCCATTTTCTTTCGGATTTCACTCTATTCTGAAAAACTCGAGAGGGGAATCTCGGATTAATGTCAATTTAAAAAGATAGAAAGTTTTTAGTTTAAATAAATTGTTTTAAGATATCAACCACATCACTTCTTTTCTTAACCCGATAAGCCTTGATTCCCAATTTCTCAGCTGCCATTGCATTGTACCCAATATTGCCCAGAAAGACACAATTTCTAGGTTATAACTGGTATTTATCGATAGTTACTCATATACATCAGTCCACCACCATACTTATGTGCGAGCCTCTCTTTGTATTATACCTCCATACTCACCTTACAGATTCTTTTGCTAATAATATCTTTGCCCAATGTAGGGATAGTCTTGTAACCTAAAGACTTCCTTGTAGCCATACCTTTTATAAAAATCAAGAGCTTGAAACTGGTAGGTATTGACAAAGGCAAAACGACAGTTTCGATTCTTAGCTTCAGTTTCTGCTTGCTGCAATAGTTTTGAACCGATTCCTTGCCCTCTCAGTTCCTCTTTTACAAATAAATACTCGATTTCTAGCCAATTTCTAAAAGTCTCTACTATCAAACCTGCCAGGAGATTGCCCTTTTCATCTTCGACATAAAGATTAAGTGGCTCACTTTCAGCTTCCTCTCTTTTTGAACGGTTATAAACACGAATCAGATTCCCTATTTCTTGCGATTTATGTGATTCCTTATTTTTCAATCTAAAGTATAGTGAAATAAAATAAAACATGCGCAAATCGATTAAGGAATTTAATCTAATTTCTAACAATGTCTTAGAAACCAAAGTATACTATTTTAACTTCAATGCACTATACATCTAATACTCAATAAAAATCAAAGAGCAAACTAGGAAACTAGCC
>NZ_VMLH01000143.1:0-3957 GCF_013276595.1 Streptococcus sp. 10824 | reverse complement strand
AGCAGTGCTTTGAGCAGCCCGCTGCTAGTTTCCTAGTTTGTTTTTTGATTTTCATTGAGTATTATTCGCTTTTTACCGGTTTGACATAGTTTTCAATTGGGTAGTTTTCAGGGTTCAAAGTCAACTCCTTGCCTTTGACCAATTGAGCTAGGTGGTAACCAATAATAGGACCAGTTGTGAGGCCTGATGAACCTAGTCCACTAGCAGCGTAGACACCTGCCAATTCTGGCACTGGCCCAAAGAAAGGAGAGAAATCGCTGGTATAGGCACGGATTCCCACACGCTCAGCCCTTGAAGTCGCTCTAGCTAAAACTGGATAGTGAGGTAAGGCTGCCTCCTCCATTTGCTGGAGCAAGATTTCATCTACCGTCAAATCAAATCCCATATCATTTTCATGGGTAGCACCTAAGGACAATTTGCCACCTGCAAAAGGAATCAAATCCCATTCCCCTTCTGGCATGACAACAGGGTAAAATTCCATGTCTTGGGCCAGCTGATAATCTCGGAGCTGTCCTTTCTGAGGACGGACATCCACAGCATAACCCAAGGGTTCTAACATATCCCCCAACCAAGCTCCCGTCGCCAAAATAACCTGCTCAAACTCCTCTTCACCAATCTGGTAGCCTGATGCTAACGGTGTCAGAGTCACTTTTTCTTTGACCAGCTTGACATGACTGGATTCCAGCAAACGAGTCACTAAAAGTTGGCCATCTACTCTCGCTCCACCAGAAGCATAGAGCAGACGGTCAAATCCCTGCAAACCAGGGAATAATTCATTAGATGATGCTTGGTCCAGAATGGCTAATTGCCCTATCAAGGGAGATTCTTCTCTGCGCTGGAGGGCTAATTCATAGAGTTCTTCCAACTTGGATTCATCCTTTTTCAGGAGAAAGACTCCCGAACGATGGTAAAAGTCGATTTCTTGCCCTGATTTCTCTAAATCAGCTAATAAATCCACATAAAAATCAGCCCCTAAGCGCGCCATTTTGTACCAAGCTTTATTGCGGCGTTTGGAAAACCAAGGACTGATAATTCCTGCTGCAGCCTTGGTAGCCTGACCTTGTCCATGGTCAAAGACGGCTACCTCTAGGTCACTTTCTTTCGAGAGGTAGTAGGCAGCTGTTGTCCCCACAATTCCTGCTCCAATAATGGCAACTTTTTTCATTGTTATAATTTATTCCTTTTGTTTCACTCAAGGCACAACACAGAATAAAAAAGTTTTGTGCCCTTTATTTTGTTTTATACTAGACCTCCATACTATCTTATTCTTTCCAATAATTATCTATCTAAGAGATTATCCTATTCTTAATTGTCAATAAGTTCACCCAGTCCTCTGGAAGACCGTAGTGTCTCAAATCAACTTGTTCTCTACTTCCTTCTTCTAGTAAATTTTGTATTTTTTATTCCAAAAATTCTGGGTTTCTAGGGACATGGACAAAATAAGATGTCTCATTGCTATAAAATAAATAAATAATGTCTTATCATCATTCTCTGAGTTTGTCTCCAATAACTCCTTATCAGAATGATGAAGAGCAGGTAAGGTATGGTGTAAGCGTTCATATAATCTGCCATTATATGAGCATATATTTCTAAGATATCGAAGTGCATTACACCAGGACAATAAGATTTTAGCTGGAATTTTATCATCCTTATACAAGAGCAAACTAATATAAGCAGCAACCTTATTTCGATAACCTGGTTGTAAGGCGACAAGAAATGATGATATATTTCCAAATGTCATTAAACGAAAAACAGTCCAAGGCAACACAACACCATATTGTCTAATCTGATTCTTTACTATGGAATCATCTTGTTTTTCAAAAATAAACCGCGATAAATGATACTTTGTTTTCAAGACAGTATCCTGACGTTTAGGGTTATCCTTGCAGTATTTAGATTGTTCAGAAAAATATAAATCATCGTCTTCAAAAATATAAATAGTTTTTTGGTATCCAAGCGTCAGAGCATCAGCGGTACTCTTTTTCAAAAAGACTTCAATTCTCTCCAATATTTCTTGAAGGAAATTTCTAAGGTAACTATCAAATAAGTAGGCTTACTTAGCTAAAATATACTGACGATTAACCAATTTACCATAAATCTACGCAATCCTTTTTATAAAATTCATCATCAACATTATATGAAAAATCCCAATGAGATTTATCTTTCATATGTTGATACAATTCTTCTTCTGTCAGTGCAGGTTCAATCGCCATTTTTAACGTAGTAGGTGCTAACACAGGATTATAAACTAATCGTATTTTATCAACTATATCAATATTTCAAGGAATATATTCCTTGAAATTTGTTAATTCAAATATGGCAACATTCATTCTAACAGTCTCCACTATATGAAAAAAGGTCACCTAGTTATACATTGCTGCACCTTTGATGACTTCTAATCTACCTAGATTATACCACAATAATCCCTATTAATCAATAGAAATATTTTTTAAGTGTAGTATATTGAGCCTAGAATAGTAGGCTACGGATTCTAAAATATTTCTAGAAATTAATTTGACTTTCTCAATCTCTTTGTTCATATCTTATTTCAATCTACTATATATGGTATACGTATGGTTGGTTATGGAGAGCACAATCATCTGACAAAACCAAGTGATAGAGAGCGCTTACATCAACTCCTAAAGAAAGATGGATAGAAAGACGCTTTTCAACTTCTTTCTATCCATTACTTCCTTCAAGAGTCCACACCAGCAATTTTCAGTTCCATTTCATGAACTATCTTACTTGTTTCGTGTTTCTTCTTTATCTTACTCTACCATCAAAGACTTCTACTTGTACTAGAGGAGGAAGCATTCCCATTTAAAAGACGGTGTCCTGTTCCCAGAACCACTTCCCCACTAGAAGCTGGTATATTCCCACTACAGGTTTGCGACTAACTTTTCCTATCGTCATTATCCAGCAATGTAGTAACTTCTATGGTCGCCTGCGATATTTCAACATGTCGCTTATCTTAGCTGAGCAAGAATCGCTTTGAGTTTCTCAATCAACTCGTCTTCTGTGTGGTCAGACTCTTTCTCATTGGCTAGGAAAGCAACTGCTTGAGCGAGAGCTTCTCGTGCTTGGTCGAGAACTTTCGTATCCACATTTGTAGAATCCAATTCTGCTTCAAGCTTGCTTAGTTCCTTGACCAATTTCTTGAGTTCTGACTCTTTCTTACGACGCGCGATGAGGAAGAGAAGGAGCCCAAGAAGGGCAAGTAGACTGCCAATCATTACTACATATGAAAATTCAGTAGTTGTCTGACTATCGTCTTTCATCTGATCTTTTTCTTGATTTTGCTGGTCTTCTTTCACACCTTTTAAGGAGTCTATTACCTCTCTCACTCTTCTAACAATATCACGCAAATCGGACTCTGTCAAACTTTCGTCATTAAGAGCTTGTTTAATCTCTGTAAGAAGAGCTTTAGCTGACTCAAGCGTTGTACTATCTATATCATCCAAATCTTTCAAACGACTTTCCAATCCTTCAACCAATCGAGCAAGCTCAGACTTGTCAACAGGACGAGTCTCGTTAGGAGTCACTGTAGTTCCTGAATTGTTTGGAGTGCTTGTAGAAACTGGCGTTTCTTGAGTCGAAGTGCTTGCTTGTGCCTGTCCAACAGTAGACGATGGAGTAGTAAGGGTCGTATTGCTACTATTGTCAGTTGTCACACCAGGGGCTGGAGTATTGCCTCTGTTATCTGGTGTCACACTGTTGCTATTGCTGCCAGCAGGGTTGGTAGTAGCTCCATTGTTGGTGTTGCCACTGTTGCTAGTATCAGTACTATTATTACCAGATTTTTTCTCTACGGTTTCTGTCGATGGAATTTCTTTAGTTGTTCCATCTGGTAATGTGACAGTTACGTCTCCATTGTCTTTTACAACTACGTTGGTGGCTGTTGGGTTAGCTTTCGAAACGGCTTCTTTAACTTTGGCTTTTTCGGCTTCTGTTAAATGC
>NZ_VMLH01000142.1:0-19351 GCF_013276595.1 Streptococcus sp. 10824 | reverse complement strand
TGACGAAGTCAGTCACATACATACGGCAAGGCGACGTTGACGTGGTTTGAAGAGATTTTCGAAGAGTATTAAAAGAAAAAGGACTAGATTTCTCCAGCCTTTCATTTCAAATTAGAATTTTTTACGTTTACGAGCTGCTTCTGATTTACGTTTACGTTTTACAGAAGGTTTTTCATAGAATTCACGTTTGCGTGTTTCTTGAAGAGTACCAGCTTTAGTAACCGCACGTTTGAAACGACGAAGTGCGTCGTCAAGAGATTCATTCTTACGTACTACTGTTTTAGACATTTTTTTCACTCCCTTCAAGTTCAATATCTATTTTATTCTACACGTAAAAGGAATAATTGTCAAGCAAAAATGCGGTTTAATTTTGATTTTTTCTTCCATTTATACAAGAATTGAAAGCGTTCAATAGAACATTGCTTTTTATTTTTCAAGTAAGCTGAGCGCTTCAGCATCTGCAATGATGGTCACATCAGGGTGATTTTGGAGACTACTTGCAGGTAGATTCTCAGTCACTGGGCCAGACACTGTTCCAGCAATGGCTTCTGCTTTCGACTCACCGTAGGCAAAAAGAATAATAGACTTGGCATCCAAAATGTTTTTAATCCCCATTGAAATGGCTTGGGTTGGGACATCTTCAATCTTGTCAAAAAAGCGCGCATTGGCTTCAATAGTAGACTGGTCAAGTTCTACTAGATGCGTTTGACTGTCAAATGGAGTACCAGGCTCATTAAAGCCGATATGCCCATTGCGACCGATTCCCAAGATTTGCAGGTCAACTGGATGGTCAGCCAAAATTTGGTTGTAGCGTTCAACTTCAGCTTCAGCATGATCCTTAACACCACGAGGCAAGAAACTTTCTTTAAATGGTTTTTGGTTGAACAAGTTTTCTTGCATGAAGTGACGGTAAGACTGTGGATTGTCGCCATCAAGGCCTACATACTCATCAAGGTTGACACTGGTTAGATTTGAAAAATCGAGGTCACTTTCAACAATTTCCTTATAAAATTCAAGTGGACTACTTCCTGTCGCAAGCCCTAAGGTTTGAGCGCCATTGGCTAATTTTTCCTTCAAAATCTCAAAAGCAACTTTTCCACCTTCGATTTGGTTTTCAACTTTAATAACTTTCATCTTTTCATCCTCCATTTCTATCTATTTTTATTATATGGTATAGACCAATTTTTGTCAAGTGAAAACGATTTAATTTCTAAAAAAAGAGCGTCTATACTTGAAACATGTTATAATGGATAGGATTAGAACTTAGAAAGAATGAACAGATATATGAATACAGCTGATTTTGACTTCCACTTACCTGAGGAATTGATTGCCCAAACACCCCTTGAAAAACGAGATGCCTCTAAACTCCTCATCGTCAACCGTGAGACAGGAAAAATGCAGGACAAACACTTCCACTCCATTATTGATATGCTGGAACCTGGTGATGCCCTCGTTATGAACGACACCCGCGTTCTCCCTGCCCGCCTCTATGGTCAAAAGGAAGAAACTGGAGGCCATGTGGAACTTCTCCTGCTCAAAAATACTGCTGGAGATGAGTGGGAAGTTCTGGCTAAACCTGCCAAACGCCTCAAGGTCGGTACTCGTATCAGCTTTGGTGATGGTCGCCTCAGCGCTGTCATTACAGAAGAATTGACCCACGGAGGCCGCATTGTCCGCTTCGAATACCACGGAATTTTCCTAGAAGTTTTGGAAAGTCTGGGTGAAATGCCGCTGCCACCTTATATCCACGAAAAACTGGATGACCGTGAACGCTATCAAACAGTTTACGCCAAGGAAAGCGGCTCAGCTGCTGCACCAACTGCTGGACTTCACTTCACCAAAGAACTGCTAGCAGAAATCCAAGCTAAGGGTGTTCATCTAGTCTATCTGACTCTTCATGTCGGACTCGGAACCTTTAGACCCGTTTCTGTGGACAATCTAGACGAACACGAAATGCACTCAGAGTTCTATCAACTTTCTGAGGAAGCAGCTGCAACTCTCCGCTCTGTTAAGGAAAATGGTGGTCGTGTCATCGCTGTCGGAACCACTTCTATCCGCACCTTGGAAACTATTGGTTCCAAGTTTGAGGGACAAATCCAAGCAGATTCTGGTTGGACCAATATCTTTATCAAACCTGGGTATGAGTGGAAGGTCGTGGATGCCTTCTCAACCAACTTCCACCTGCCAAAATCAACTCTGGTCATGTTGGTTTCTGCCTTTGCAGGCCGTGAATTAGTCTTAGATGCCTACCACCATGCCATCCAAGAACACTACCGCTTCTTCAGTTTTGGTGACGCCATGTTTATTTATTGAGAAAGAATTTCTCTAAATCTTCTAATACCAATAAATCGCTAAGATATTATTTCAAAGAACATCTACAATTGAAACTCTAGCTAACTGTAGAAGACGCCTAGTACATTAAAATTAAAATGTTTCTCCCTAGCTGCGAAAATATTGCCATAGATTGCGTTGACTCTCCAAATCGATTCATCTATATTTTATTTCAGCTTCCTATATTTTCTTCGCTGTTTGTAAATCAAAATGCAAGACACATGAGTAGCACCATATTTGTTACTCTTATCTGTCCTCTCAAGAGACTATTATGAGTTGTTTTAGAATCATTCACTACTTTGACCCTGACTCTCCTTAGTCTCAAAATCAAAGACTTATGGCTCTATAATATTTGTAGTGGGTAAATCCCCTATGGATATTATGGAGCCTATTTTGTGTAGAAAAAAAGTCCCATATGACCTATAATGAAAAGCGACAAAACAACTCATTAGAAAGAATCATACGGAACAATTACATTTTATCACAAAACTACTCGATATCAAAGACCCTAATATCCAATTTATGGATATCATTAATAAGGATACATACAAGGAACTCATCGCCAAACTGGAAGCGACCAATAATCTCATCAAACTTATCAAGCGCAATGCCTTTGGTTTTCGGAACTTTGAAAACTTCAAAAAACGGATTTTTATCGTTCTGAATATCAAAAAAGAAAGGACAAAATTTGTCCTTTCTCGAGCTTAGCTGACTTCAACCCTCTACAGTTGACAAAGAGCCTAAACAAAAAGTGAACAAACCTGAATTCTAATGTACAGAAGACTAGGCTTGTTCACTTTTTATAGTCGCTATAAGATAAGCTTATCTATAGCTTTTTATACATAATTATATATTCAGATATACTATTATCAATTGTGTCGCAGGGAGGAATCTATTAACGCACCCATTCACCATTATCATTGACTCTATAGCCATCTATACTTGTATTGACCGCTAGCTCACCCGATGCATTTACATAATACCATTTACCACCAACTTGGAACCATTGATTGGCTTTCATAGAACCGTTGCTGTTGAGGTAGTACCATGAACCATTATTTTGTAGCCAACCTGTCTCCATGGAACCATTATCGTTTAGATAGTACCATGAACCATCAACTTGCTCCCAACCTGTTGCCATGGAACCGTTAGAGTTGAGATAGTACCATGAACCATTCACTTGTACCCAACCCGTTGCCATGGAACCATTAGAGTTGAGGTAGTACCATGAACCATTCACTTGTACCCAACCTGTTGCCATGGAACCATCAGTATTATAAAAATACCACATACCATTTTCTTGTTTCCAACCTGTTGTTGGAGCAACTGGTTTAGCTGATTCTACTGCTGCGTTTGTTCCTTGGTTAGATGTAACAGATACAGGATACGAAGGAATAGATGATTGCTCAGGAACAACAACTTTTTCAGGTTCTCTCGTCCCTCTCCTTATACGTCTTTTTACCATCTCTTTAGTAATTTGACGAGAAGTAGTTTCTTCAATTGTTCCATCACGTTCATCTACAGTATAAATTGTAGTAAGCGTAATTTCACCAATTTCTCCTGCTTCTTCTATTTCTTGACCTTTATCAAGAGTTGGGTCATCGAGATATTCTGTTTCGATTGGAATTTCTTGGACAAGAACTTGGGGCTTGGTTCCTTTTTTAACAACTCGTGTTTGAGAGTCTTCTTTTTGACTTAAAGTACTCTCAGTTACTTGTCCACTCTTTCCATCTACATCATAAGTTATCGTTGTAACTGTTTTCCCATTCTTTCCTAGAGTAATCTCTTGCTCCTGTCCTGCAGAAAGGTCATTATCTGCTTCATATTTAGTAGCAAATGGAACAAGAACTTCTTCAACCTTGCTCTTGGCAGGAACTTTGATAACTGTGTCTGTCGGTTCTTTTCTGTCTACAGTAACCTTTTCGGTAACATGACCATTCTCTGGATTAACATCGTAGGTCCTTGTTGTAGTTACATAGCCATCCTCTCCATCAATCATCTCAATAGAAGCTCCTCGGTCTCTACTCTCATCTTTTTCATAACGGATGACACTTGTAGGAAGGACTTCGCGGTCAACCTTGCTTTTGGCTGGAACTTTGATAACTGTATCCGTGGCTTCTTTTCTATCAACAGTAACCTTTTCGCTAACCTTACCAGTCTCTGGATTGACATCGTAGGTCGTCGTCGTGGTTACATAGCCATCCTCTCCGTCAACCATCTCAATAGAAGCTCCTCGGTCTCTACTTTCATCTTTTTCATAACGGATAGCACTTGTAGGAAGGACTTCGCGGTCAACCTTGCTTTTGGCTGGAACTTTGATAACTGTATCCGTGGCTTCTTTTCTATCAACAGTAACCTTTTCGCTAACCTTACCAGTCTCCGGATTAACATCGTAGGTCGTCGTCGTGGTTACATAGCCATCCTCTCCGTCAACCATCTCAATAGAAGCTCCTCGGTCTCTACTCTCATCTTTTTCATAACGGATGATACCTGTAGGAAGGACTTTATGCTCAACCTTGCTTTTGGCTGGAACTTTAATAACTGTATCCGTGGCTTCTTTTTTCTCTACGGTAACCTTTTCGGTAACCTTACCAGTCTCTGGATTAACATCGTAGGTCGTCGTTGTGGTTACATAGCCATCCTCTCCGTCAACCATCTCAATAGAAGTTCCTCGGTCTCTACTCTCATCTTTTTCATAACGGATGATACCTGTAGGAAGGACTTTATGCTCAACCTTGCTTTGGGCTGGAACTTTGATAACTGTATCCGTGGCTTCTTTTTTCTCTACGGTAACCTTTTCGGTAACATGACCATTCTCTGGATTAACATCGTAGGTCGTTGTCGTGGTTACATAGCCATCCTCTCCGTCAATTGTAACAGGATTTTCACTACGGTCTTTAGTTTCATCTTTTTCAAAACGAATTCGCGTACTTGAAATTTTCTTGGTTACTACCTTAGGTTTAGTCGCTACTTTTACAATAATATCCCCATTATCAGCGTCATCATACTCTATTCCCTCTTCTTTATCTCTAGTATCATCTCTGACATATTGAATCCCATCAGCAGCATGAACAAAACTTGTATTCAGGATTCCTCCTAAAAATAAAGTTAGCCCGACTATCACAGAACCAAAAATCTTTCCGAGTTTACGTAATGCATAGCGCTTATTGGTATTAGATTTTGCCATTACATCCTCCTTCTAAAAGTTACTACTTAGTATAGCATATTTTCTGGCAAATGTTAAACAATATGTTTCATACATCAAATAAACTTAAAATGATATATTAATTATTGAACTAACACTTTAACTATATCGTAATCAATCTCATATATAAAGGATTGCAGACATCTTATCTAAATACATGCTAATATATTTAGATACAAACATTCCAACTTGATAACTTTCACTCATCTTTCATCATTCCTTATACAACTATGCAGTATAAATAGAATAGTTTTCTCATCAGAATGAGACTATTTTAATATTAGATATTTTGATAGAAAAACATAAATAAAATTGGTGGAATTTAATTCCCTAACTCGATAGAGGATTCTATTTTAAATTTAACAACAGCTAGGATTACACTATAAAAAGCACATTACCACCTGTTCGGCTGGAGAATCTAGTCGATTAGCTCCCTCTTAGTTACAAGCTTAAAGCGATTTTTTAACTAATACTAAACCAGATTAAAGAAGGAACTAGAACATCTGTCTTGTACTAATCAATATGCTATTTTAAAGTTGCAAATAAACTTAGAATGCCATTTATTATATTTACAATAAATAGTTGACTTCGATAGAAACAGAAAATAGAATTCAACATTCTTCCCTACTTATCTGATAATAAATAAGATCCGCAAGATAGCCTTTTCTCTCTACACCATTAACTATCGTTTGTAGATAGGACATTCCAGCCTTCTCCATGACACGACCTGAAGCTGGGTTGAGACTGGCATATCGAGCTTTGACTTTTTGAAATCCTACTTGAGTAAAACAAAAGTCCAAGACAGCTTTTAAGGCCTCTGTCATAAGACCACGACCCCAATAGTTTTTTCCTAAAATATAGCCAATTTCACAAGAAGAATTGTTCTCATCTATTGCAACGATGCTGATATCTCCTATCACTTGCTCTGGGTTTTCTTTGAGACAAATAGCCCATTTGTAATAGTTAGGATTGGTATAGGAGGCAACCCAATTTCGAATGGAGTTTCGAGTGACCTCGACATCAGGATGGGGATCCCAGGTAACATAGGTCAGATTCTCAGCGGATGAAGCCCAATTTTGAAACATAGCTTCTGAATCACTCTCCACAAATCTTCTTAAAATCAAACGTTCTGTCTGTAATATTTGCGTACCGATAGCTTTCATGATGCTACCTCACTTCCTTATTTCTATGCTCGTAGTAAAAAGGCTCAACTCAGTAACAGCTAGAAAACGAGTTTGTCTTCTAATTTCTTGACGCAGTCGCTGCCTGGTTTGAAATGCGCTCTAGCAAGCTTTTTCAAACCTAGTCATCGTTGCAGGGGTAAGACGATGAAATCGAACTCTTCGAGTTACCGAATCTGCCTCATTTTCTTATTTCTAAACTCGGGGTTCAAGACCCCCCAGACCTTCTCTCACTTTCTTATTTCAAGGTGAGAGGCTGAAAACCTCCACTGGAGGTTTTTCTTGCTTTTTAATTTCAGGGCAAGAAGCTAAAAAGGTTCCCCGAACCTTTTTACTCCCAAAAGTCATCAAATACGGTGATGGGTAGGTGGCGTTTATGTTGGCCTTTGTGCCACCAGTTTTCGATTCTTGCTTGGGCTTCTGGGCTGATTGTTTTGCCTTCTAGGTAGTCGTCAATCTCTTCATAAGTGACTCCGAGGGCTACTTCGTCAGCTAGACCTGGTTTATCTTCTTCTAGGTCTGCTGTTGGGATTTTTTCATAAAGGGCTGGGTCTGCACCAAGCTCCTGCAAGAGTTGTTTTCCTTGGCGTTTATTGAGGCGGTAAAGAGGGAGAATATCCGCACCGCCGTCACCAAACTTGGTAAAGAAACCTGTGATATTTTCCGCAGCATGGTCTGTTCCAATGACCGCTCCACTATGGGCACCAGCAAGGGCATACTGAGCAATCATACGGCAACGAGCCTTGATATTGCCCTTATTAAAGTCTGAAACAGGACTACCTGTCACTTCAACTGCAACTGTCATCGCATCAGCTGATTCCTTGATATTAACTACAAAGCTGACATCTGGCTGGATAAAGGCTAGGGCTTTTTGAGCATCTGCTTCATCAGCTTGTACTCCGTATGGCAGGCGGACAGCGATAAATTTGTAGCTATCATCTCCTGTCTCTGCTCGCATTTCTTCCATAGCTAATTGCGCCAAACGCCCTGCTAAGGTTGAGTCTTGTCCTCCAGAAATCCCTAGCACAAAGGTTTTAAGGAAGGGATGTTTTTTCAGGTATCTCTTTAAGAAATCAATGGAACGACGGATTTCTTCCTGGGCATCAATCACCGGTTTGACACCCAATTCTTGGATAATGGTTTCTTGCAAACTCATTCTTCATCTCCTTCACCAAGGGCTTCCTTGCGCATCTTATCAATCAAGTCCATCTTATCTTGCCATACATCACGCGCCAAATCCACTGGATAATGCTGCGGATTGAGCACACGCTTGTACTCATCCCAAAGCTTGTCAAATTCCTTACGAGCATAAGCCTGAATCTCAGTCAAGCTAGGCAGGTTGTAAATCAATTTTCCGTCTTTGAAGATATCCACTAAGAGAGGAACAGCGTCAAAATTACGAACCGTCTTCTTGATGTAAGTATAGGTCGGATGGAACATCTTGATTTCTGTCATGCTGGCAACATCTACGCCGTCATAAGTGATATAATCGCCTTCTGACTTGCCTTTTTCACGACTGGTAATGCGCCACACCTGCTTCTTACCTGGCGTCGACACTTTTTCCGCATTATTTGACAGCTTAATGGTATTACGCATGTTCCCATTTTCATCTTCGATCGCAACAATCTTGTAAACTGCACCAAGAGCTGGCTGGTCATAGGCTGTAATTAGCTTGGTACCCACACCCCAGACATCAATCTTGGCCTTTTGCATCTTGAGGTTGAGGATAGTATTTTCGTCCAAATCATTAGAAGCATAAATCTTAGCCTCTGTAAATCCAGCCTCGTCCAGTTGCTGACGGACTTTCTTAGAAATGTAGGCAATATCCCCAGAGTCAATCCGCACACCCATAAAGTTAATCTGGTCACCCAGTTCACGCGCTACCTGAATGGCAGCTGGTACACCGATACGAAGAGTGTCATAGGTATCCACAAGAAAGACGCAATTTTTATGGGTCGCAGCATAAGCCTTGAAGGCCTTATAGTCGTTGCCATAAACCTGTACCAAGGCATGGGCATGGGTTCCCAAAACAGGAATGTCAAAGAGCTTACCCGCACGCACGTTGCTGGTTCCATTGGCGCCACCAATCACAGCTGCGCGTGTTCCCCAGATGGCCGCATCCATTTCTTGAGCCCGACGTGTCCCAAACTCCATCAAGGGTTCATCTTCGATAACCGAACGAATACGAGCTGCCTTCGTCGCCACCAAGGTCTGGTAGTTGACGATGTTCAAAAGAGCCGTTTCGACCAACTGACATTGGGCTAGAGGTCCTTCCACCTGCACAATCGGTTCATTAGCAAAAACCAAGTCCCCTTCTTGGGCAGAACGAACGGTCAACTCCAACTTGAAATTGCGGAGATAGTCCAAGAATGCCCCATGATAACCAAGCGACTCCAAATAGGCAATATCACTATCTGAAAAACGCAAGTCTTCAAGATAATTCACAATTCTTTCCAAACCTACAAAAACTGCATAGCCATTCTTAAAAGGCTGCTGGCGGAAATACACCTCAAAGACCGCCTTTTTATTGTGAATTCCTTGGTCAAAGTAAACCTGCATCATGTTGATCTGGTACAAGTCCGTGTGCAATGTCAAACTATCATCTGGATACATACTTTTCCTACTTCCTTAGCTAGAAATACATGAAAATTTTCAAGAACTTTCATGTATTCCAATAAATTAGTACTATTATATCACATTTTAGCTGGATTGAGAAAAGAGTAACAAGCTATTCACCACTCTCCAGTTCATCCATGTCTTGTTCAAATTTTTTCTGAGCCCATTCGCCATAGCTCTTCAGACCAAGATTGCCAATAAAGACCCACGGAAGGTAAATGACATAAGTAATGACCCAAGCAGACAGGTATTTAAAATTCAAAGGATTGTGCTGATAAATTTCTATGTTGAATTGATAATTCTGCAACATCAAAAGAGCCGTAATAGCCAAGGTTAGGAAAAAACAACCCAAAATCGTAAAATGAAAACGACTATAGTAGGTCACTCCCAGATAACGGGCGCGATTGAAAAAGTAAAATGTCCCTATGATGATAACGATTAGCAGCATATTAGAATTAAAAAGGCTTGGTGCTAATACTGAAATGATATAAGATAGGAGCGACAAAGCGATGCAGATATAGAAACTTTCAGAGCCCGCTTTATTGAACAGTTGTTCTTCTCTTTCGTCTAGTAATTGATAATAATAAAATCTATTTTTCATCTTCTTCCTCCCAAAATAGTTGGTCTAGGGTTTTCCCTAAACATCTGCAAATGGACTGGCAGAGCGAGAGACTGGGATTGTATTTTCCCGCCTCTATCAAACCAATAGTCTGGCGTGTCACCCCGACAGCCTCTGCCAGTTGACCTTGTGTTAAATCACGCTCTACCCGAGCTAATTTTAATTTTAAATTTTTAGCCACCTTCGTCCTCCTTATAGTTTTAATACTCATCTACTCTTAAAAAATTCCAAACTAACACAAGCTATCAGCTATTTATTATAACCCCATTAATTTGCATTCCAGTATTATCTTCAGCCGAAAATCAGTATTTTAGGTTGTTTGAAATAAACTTCCTAGTTTACTCTTTTATTTTTATTTAGTATTAGCTTTAGTAGGAGCTTTTAAACGAGTTTTTATTGCTTATATTTCTTGTTTAGTTTAGTTGGTTTCATATCACTATTATATAATGCTTTTGGAAATGAGCCTAGTATAAGTCAAAAACGTGTTGAATAGTGAAAGCAGGAGCATACCAAGATGACTGATTTTTTTATTGTATTTTAGGTATGCAAAATAATACTAAATGAAACTAAAATGAATACTTCTTGCTTTTCTTGAGAGTGAAAAAGTACAATAAGATGATTGTAGTGATTACCACAAGATACTGACTAATAGACATCGTATTTGAAGCCACAAATACAGGTAAAGAATAAAAAGGAAGAAGTTCAATTGCTTTGATAAACAAATCATTACTAGTATTCATCATCATCGTATTTAATATATTAGGGATAAAGAGTAGTAAAGCTACTAAAATACCAAATACCAAGTCACTTTTCAATTTGTATAAATAGAAAATGTAAGATAATAGAAAATAAAACAGGACTAACAAAATTGTATTGACTACAATAGCTACTATAAAATCTAATCCTAAAGCACCTGGAATACCCAATTTACTTACTATGACTAGTAACACAATGCCATTCAAAGCATAAATAATGGAAACTGAGATGGCATATAGAAAATTAGACAAGACGTAAATCATCCGATTCTTCTGTTGATTATAAAACAAACTTACCGTATTGTGGGAAAAATCTCTACTAATGACTCGATTAGCATGTATAACAGCCATTAACATACCGAGCATAGCATAAAAGTTTGAAATATGCTTAATACCAAGCGATGTCCCTTGAGTCTTTAGAATAAAGAATGTAACCAATATCGGCGGTATAAACGAGATAAGCAAACCGAGATATATTACGCCTGATGAATATAAATTTCTTATATTTTCCTTAAGAAAATTCAATTTATTTAATTTCATGATTATAACCTTCCTTTATTTTGAACGATTTAGATAAATATCTTTAAGCGTCTCTTTTTTAGTTTCAAAATCAACTACTTTAATAGAGTTTTCGTTAAAAAATTTAAAAAGCTCACTACTTTGAATATTCCCAGACATAGTAATGCTCAGTCCCTCTTCCTGAACAATATCCCCAAATTCTTGTTTGGTAATGAAAATGTCTCTATCTGTAGCTGATGAAAAAGCTATCTCAAACAAGCAATTATGACTATCTTTTCCTACTTTTTGAAATGTCAAAAGCCCGTTCTCCAAGAAAAGAACCCTCTCACAAATTTCTTCAATGTCTTCTAATTTATGACTCGATATTAAAATTCCCACGTTTTCATTTAAAGCTAATTTTTTTAGAACCGCTAAAACTATTTGTGACGATTCAATATCTAAACCATTAGTCGGTTCATCTAAAATCAATATATCAGGTTCCGTAACGAGAGTTAGAAGCAAAGCTAATTTTTGTTTTGTCCCCAGAGAATAAGTCTTTACTTTTTTATTAATAGACTGAGTCAAATCTAACTCTTGGATCAAACTTCCAAATCTTTCTTGATTGTAGTCAACACCATATAAATTTGACAAATATTTTAAATTCTCTAAACCTGTTTTAGATAAAAATAATTTTGGTTCTTCAATTAAATACCCAACATTATCACTGCTTATAATATTACCTGAAGTCGGTTGATTATTCTGACCAAGAATTTTCATCAACGTACTCTTACCAACTCCATTTCTCCCTACTAGACCAACAATTTCACCCTTATTAAGTGCGAAATTTATATCTTTGAGAATGATTGAATGACCATAATGCTTACTTACATTTATAACTTCCATTTTTTATTCCTCCATTAATATTCTTGGTTTTCTCTTTGATTCTCATTAATTTTAAAAAGTTGCGCCTCTTTTTAACAACATTATATCATATATCTAACTTAATGCAATATATAAATGTCATTTTGTAAAATTTTATTAACAAAAAAACTCTCTACCACAAAAAGATAGAGAGTTTTTAGTTTAAATATATAATTTCAAAATATCGACGGCATCGCTTCTTTGTTTAATTTGATAGGCTTTGGATACCTAAGCTCCGACTTTATCACTTAAAAAATAAAAAAGGACAGCTAATCTCTTGCGCATCAAGGGATTTCGCCATTCTTTAATCTCGTTTAAGTGTTGTATATGGAGCTTTGCATAATTTTTTAACACTAAACAACTACATTAAGCTCGAACTGTGACGCTGGTTCCATCTTCCTTATAAAGATTGATGAGACCCTCTTTAAGAGCTCGAACCATGTCTCCAGCTTGAACAGGTTGTGGGACTTTAATAGTCAAGAGTTCCATTGGATTTGGAGCACGGTCGATTTTATTGCCTTTGGCATCGTGAAGATCCTCAATATAGGTTTCAAAATGACGGAAACCTGGGCCATAAAACTCAACTTGGTCGCCTTCGTTAATAACGTTCCGTTGACGAATAGTTGCTGTTTGTGTCACATCATCATAAGAAACCACTTCAGCGACAAATTTATACTCAGGAATTTTACGACGAGCACCAAATAACTGCTCATTTTCAGATGGTGTACCATAATAAAAACCTGTTGCTAATTCACGTTGGGCAACCTTCCACATCTCATCGACCAAGTCTTGTTTGATAGCTTCAAACTTTTCAGGACTTTCAAGATATGCATCCACAGCCGCCTTGTAGCAGTTGGTTACTGTTGATACGTAGTGAATAGACTTCATACGTCCTTCGATTTTTAGACTGTCCACACCATTTTCAATCATATCTGGGATATGGTCAATCATGGACATATCAACGGCTGACATTGAAAATTCTTCTGGAATCTCACCCTTCAAACTATTACGTTCTTTCCCAAATGGCATATCGTAAAGGTCGTATTTCCAACGGCAGGACTGAGAACATCCACCACGGTTGGCATCACGCATACTCATGTGGTTTGAAAGAGTACAACGACCAGAGTATGAAATACACATAGCTCCATGGACAAATGCTTCAATCTCAACATCTGTACGTTTGCGAATTTCAGCTAATTCTTCCATCGAAACCTCACGCGCCAAAACGACACGAGTCAAGCCCAGTTCTTTCCAAAATTCAAGTGTTTCATAGTTAGTGGCACTTGCTTGGGTAGAGAGGTGAATTTCAAGACCTGGTGCTTCTGTCGCTGCAATCATAATCAAGGCTGGGTCAGACACGATAACTGCTGCAATCCCGATATCACGCAGTTTACGGAACCACTCACCAGCACCAGCTTCATTTCCTTCGTGCATAACCATATTAGCCGCTACATAGACCTTGGCACCATACTTGGCCGCAAACTGGACACCTTCTTCCATTTGTTCAAAGGTAAAGTTACCTGCACGGCTACGAAGACCATAGGCCTGACCACCGATAAAGACAGCATCTGCCCCATACTGAACAGCTACCTTTAGCTTCTCCAAAGTCCCTGCAGGTGATAAAACCTCAGGACGTTTTAATGTTTTTGTCATGTTTTCTCCTATTTGCAATATAAAAGTTTGACGTATTTCCTTCTCATTTTTATAGTAAATAAGGGATAAAATCAAGCCTAGACAGATTGTTTTGACAATTCTAATCTTTTAATACTCTTCGAAAATCTCTTCAAACCACGTCAGCTTCCATCTGCAACCTCAAAACACTGTTTTGAGCAACCTGCGGCTATCTTCCTAATTTGCTCTTTGATTTTCATTGAGTATAAATACAAACTATTATCCACTCGAACAATTAAGAGATTTAAAATTAAAAGTGTTGATTGATATTTTTGAAACCGAATTTGATTATAAATTCGAAATCAAAAAAATGGAAGAATCTTTAGCGATTGTTCATAATTTGTCCCCATTTGATGAGTTTGAAAAATTATCAATAAATAATACGGACGAATATATGAAAAAAACATTTTTTATCAAAAATATGATATAATGGTTTTATATTACGAATAAGGAAGTAGGGAAGAAAATATGCAGGGTGGCACACGCAAGGGAGCGGGAAGAAAACCAGTTTCTGATAAAAAACAGATGAAAAATATTTATCTAACTCAGAGTGAGATTGATGTAATTGATTCACTTGAGCTTGATAACTGTAAGAATTTTAGTCAAAAATGCTCCGAGCTAATTAAAATAGGAATAGACACACAAATGAACACTAAAAAGAAAACTACTTCAAATGATTCAATAAAGTTTATCGACTTATTCGCAGGTATTGGTGGAATCCGTAAAGGATTTGAGGATAAGAACACAGAATGTGTTTTTAGTTCCGAATGGGATAGGTATGCTTCTAAAACTTATGAAGAGAATTATGGCGAAAAACCATATGGGGATATTACTCAAATCAATGAGAAAGATATTCCAGACCATGACATTCTTTTAGCAGGTTTTCCATGTCAGCCATTTAGCCATATTGGTAAGCGTGAAGGTTTTACTCATGAAACCCAAGGAACTTTGTTCTTTGATGTACTTCGTATCTTAAAAGAGAAAAAACCAAAAGCTTTCTTACTTGAGAATGTAAAAGGGCTTGTAACTCACGACAAAGGGAATACTTTAAAAGTCATTATGAGAGCGTTAAAAGAAGAATTAGGCTACTCAATTTTCTATGAAATTCTTGATGCTCAACGTTTTGGTTTACCACAAAGAAGGGAACGTATTATCATTGTAGGTTTCCATCCAGATATAAAAGTAGATAACTTTGAATTTCCTAAAGGAAGCGATAAAAAAGTCCCAGTAGGTTCTATTTTAGAAGATAATCCAACTGGGTACAAAATTTCAAAACATCTGCAAGATACATATCTTTTTAAAAAAGATGATGGCAGACCTCAAATTATTGATAAAACTAGCGAAATTCAGGTAAATACACTTGTTGCAAGCTATCACAAAATTCAGCGTTTGACAGGAACGTTTGTAAAAGGTGGAGAAACTGGGTTGAGACTTTATAGTGAACTAGAATGTAAGCGACTAATGGGATTTCCAGATGATTTCAAAGTACCAGTTTCAAGAACTCAAATGTATAGACAATTTGGTAACTCAGTAGCTGTACCAGTAATTAAAGCTGTCGCTGATAAAATGAAAGTATACCTTTAATCAAAAAATAGCATATCATATTTGAACTGCTACTTTTTATTATTCGTAAAACCTTTGATTTGTACTTTTTGACCTCGTTTTTTACTAGGGTATGTCCATTTAAACGGAGTTCCAAACTGTCCTTTAGATGAATATTTCTTAATATATTCATCAACATACAAATCCCTTAAAATAACCTCAAATTTTTTAGTATACAGCATTATATCAGCAACTTGAATAGAATTGTTAACTAATGGACTATTGACCCCAAACATAAAGAAGTTAACTAATTCTTTATTGTATTTATGAATTTCATCAACTAATGTGTTATAGGCAACTTCATTATTTTCTTTCAAACCTTTAGCACTACCATATGCTTGAAATTCTTTGAGTGAATTAGCCAATGACGAAGAAGAATCGAGATTAAGGGCAAGAATAATATCATCTACAGCTCCCTCATGGACTGTTACGGTATCCGCAGAAGTATTTTTTACACTAATATTTTTAGTTATTTCTTTTTGTTCAGTAGTAATCGTAAAAGATACATCTGTTTTTGGATAACCACGATTACTTAATTTAGGTATTGAATTAGTTGCCACAATATCTAAAACAGTATCTTGTTCACTAACACCAGAAACTTTTAAGATTTGACTAAACCAATTATAAGTGGAAGATTTAATTGTTTGGCTATGTTTTGCGTGATTATTCCATAGAAGGATATTGTTTTTGTCAGTCAGTAAGTCAACTATACTATCCTCAGCATTGTTTCCCAAAATATTAGCACTAATCCCTTGAGATAGATTTTCGGAAGCATGATTTAGTACAAAGTCTTTTAATTCAGAAAAAGTTAGTACATCATCTAAGAAAGATACATAAGTTTCGCTATGTATCTTATTTGAATAGTCGTTTTTATTTTTTATTTCTTTTTCGGTAATAGAATCTGGTACAACAACAAAGATTCTTGTGACATTCTTATCAACTAACTTGATGTTTTGAGCAAAAAATTCATTCCCATAGATTCTATCAGTTCGAATCGAGCTAGTCGGTTTAACTAACCAAGTTTCATTATCAAAGTCATTGAAAGTAATTGCATAATCCATTTTAAATTGTTTTTCACAATTTTCATATCCAACTGAATAACCTTTTTTTACAGATACATTCAATTTGGGAATCTTTTGGATTTTTTGAAGCAATTCAGACAAAGTTAAATTTGAAGCAGAACCAGATAAAGATTTTTGCTGATTATCAACGTTAAAACTCATAATATTTTTACTCCATATTAGAAAAAAGAAGCTCATTTTAGAGCTTCTTTGGAAACGCTTTGGAGACAATCCAAATATATTTATCTCATTTTAATACTTCATACAGTTGTTAAAATGATGTTAAATCAAGGATTCTTAGCCTAAGTTACTCTTATATTTTATTCCCACTCAACGGTTGCAGGTGGTTTACTTGTAATATCGTAGACGATACGGTTAACATGATCCACTTCGTTTACGATACGTACTGAGATTTTTTGAAGGACATCCCAAGGAATTTTGGCAAAGTCCGCAGTCATACCATCAATAGAGGTAATAGCACGGATTGCAATCGTGTAGTCATATGTACGACCGTCACCCATAACCCCAACTGAACGAACGCCTGTGTTAACTGTGAAGTATTGCCAGATATCGCGGTCAAGACCAGCTTTAGCAATTTCTTCACGAAGAATAGCGTCCGACTCACGAACAGTTTCAAGTTTCTCTTCAGTGATTTCACCCATGACACGGATCGCAAGTCCTGGTCCTGGGAATGGTTGGCGCCATACGATATGGTCTGGCATACCAAGCTCTGTACCAAGGGCACGAACTTCGTCCTTGTAAAGAGTATTCAATGGTTCGATCAATTCAAACTGCATGTCTTCTGGAAGACCACCCACGTTGTGGTGTGACTTGATAGTTTGAGCTGTATCCGTACCAGACTCGATAACGTCTGTATAAAGAGTTCCTTGAGCAAGGAATTTCACATCTTTGAGCTTGCTTGCTTCGTCATCAAAGACATAGACAAACTCGTTACCGATGATTTTACGCTTTTGTTCAGGGTCAGAAACTCCTGCAAGTTTATCAAGGAAACGTTTAGCTGCGTCTGCTTTGACGATATTCAAACCAAACTTACCACCAAGCATGTCCATAACTTGGTCCGCTTCTCCTTTACGAAGAAGACCGTGATCCACGAAGATACAGATCAATTGATCGCCAATCGCTTTTTGGAGAAGAACTCCAACAACTGAAGAGTCAACCCCACCTGAAAGGCCAAGAAGGACACGTTTATCACCAACAGTCTCACGGATTTTTTGGATCTGCATGTCGATGAAGTTATCCATTGTCCAATCGCCTTTAGCCTTACAGATGTTAAGGGCAAAGTTACGAAGGATATCATTTCCGTATACAGAATGACGAACTTCTGGGTGGAATTGGATACCGTAAATGTGTTTATCTGGATTTTCGATGGCTGCGTAAGGGCAGTCAGCTGATGTTCCAGTACGAACAAAGTCAGCAGGAATCTCAGTAACCGCATCACCATGGCTCATCAATACAGTTTGTTCATCAGGTGTTGATTCAAAAAGAGATGATGGTGTGTGTGTTAGGGTTGATTGACCGTATTCACGATTTCCAGCATCACCTGCAGGAACAACTTTTCCTCCAAGTTTATGGGTCAATAACTGCATACCATAACAGATTCCCAAAATTGGAATTCCGAGTTCGAAGATTTCTGGGTCAATATCAAATGAACCATCTTCATATACAGAGTTTGGACCACCTGATAGAATAATTCCTACAGGATTGACTTCACGAACTTCAGCAGCTGAAATTTTATGGCTCTTTAGTTCTGAAAAAACACCAATCTCACGGATACGGCGTGAAATCAGCTGGTTGTATTGGCTACCATAGTCCAATACGATGATTTTTTCTACATCTTGCAAATCAGTTGAAATGTTGCTCATCTTTTTCCTTTCTCAAAAGAAATATCTTTTCCAATATTCTATCACAAATAAGGGCGAATTACCAACTAATACTCAATGAAAATCAAAGAGCAAACTAGGAAGCTAGCCGTAGGTTGCTCAAAGCACTGCTTTGAGGTTGCAGATAGAGCTAACGCGGTTTGAAGAGATTTTCGAAGAGTATAAACAAGGCGAAGTTTGACTTTTTCTAGTTTATTGGGGTACAATAGAGAAAAGATAGAAATGAAGTGAAAAATATGCTACCTGCTTATATGAAAATCCATGATCAGATTAAAAAGGATATTGACGAGCACCGTTGGGCTATTGGTGAGAGGCTTCCCAGTGAAAGAGATTTAGCAGAGCAGTTTTCGGTCAGCCGCATGACCCTCCGCCAAGCCGTATCTCTATTGGTTGAAGAAGGTGTTTTAGAGCGCCGTGTAGGAAGTGGCACCTTTGTGTCCAGTACTCGGGTACAAGAAAAGATGCGAGGGACAACCAGTTTTACTGAAATTGTTAAGTCCCAAGGTAAAGTACCCTCTAGCCAGCTCATTTCCTACAGAAAAACCATTCCCAATGAGCAGGAAGTTGCCAAGCTAGGAATTTCTCCTACCGAAAATATTATCCGAATGGAGCGGGTCCGCTATGCCGACAAAGTTCCTCTGGTTTATGAAGTTGCTTCTATTCCTGAAAAATTCATTAAGGACTTTAAAAAAGAAGAAATCACTAGTCATTTCTTCCAAACACTGCAAAAACATGGCTACCGTATTGGTAAATCACATCAGACCATCTATGCTCGCCTTGCTAAAGAAAAGATTGCCCACTATTTGGAAGTTGAAAAAGGACATGCTATTCTTGGTTTGACTCAGGTTTCCTACCTAGAAGATGGTACTGCATTTGAATACGTAAAAAGTCAATATGTAGGCGAACGTTTTGAATTTTATCTTGAAAATAATTAATACTCTTCGAAAATCTCTTCAAACCGCGTCAACGTCACCTTGCCGTACTCAAGTA
>NZ_VMLH01000141.1:0-7416 GCF_013276595.1 Streptococcus sp. 10824 | reverse complement strand
TAATGATAGTGATACAATAAATGAATTAAACCAGAAATTTAAGCTAGATCTAACAATTTAATTGTTAAATGATATTGTTTAGAGATATAATTCCTAAAAAATTAGACAAATAATTTATCTATAAGATTTGGTTCTGTATTACACTGAGCTAAGTCTTTCTTAGTTTTAATACATTTGTTATTATATAGGCTTTTATTGATTATTTCTTGTTTTAATTCAGGGGAATAGTAACTATTCTTCCCATTTTTAACACTCTCTATTCCATAACGATCAATTCATCTTGTCACATACCTTAGCCCGAAACATCTACACAAAATCTTTTTGAAAGCTGATTAAAGATTTGTACTTGCTTTCTAAGTTCATAGATCTGAACCTTAACCTCATTTGTCAATCCCATAATAAAAATAAGGACATTCCAATTGAACTGCACCCCAAAAGTTAGACAGAAAAAATCTAACTTTTGGGGTGCAGTTCATATATAGGCGCTATTTTTTCTTGAACAAGCGGATGTAGTCCTGTTTGCTATGAATAATATCTGATACAAAGACAGCTTTTCTGTCCTCTAAAATATGATAGAATGCTAGGTAATCTCCTAAAATGATGCATCGAGTTTTGTGGGGTGGGTATATAATCCCTCCTACTCTTTCGTCAGCATCAAATCCTGCTTCTGGGAAGACTTCAAGACGCTCCAAACCATAAAGAACATTCTTAACTGTGTTTGCTCCTGCCTGTTCTGAAAAGTAGTTAGCTGAGATATAATCTTTAATACCTCTTAGCTGTTCTTGTACCGTTTCGGAGATAATGATGCTATATGCCTTCTCGTTAAATTCCAAGGTTAGCCCTCACTTCATCAAGACTGTAAGTTCTTCCATGTTCTAAATCCTCAAAGCTACGAGCAATTTCAGCACGCAACCCTGATAGAAGTTCTTCTCTTTCTTTATCTACTTGAGTTTCAAATGGCAAGGCTTTATTTTCTACAATATGTTCTAAAAACAAGTTAAAACTGGCTGTCATATCAAGATTTTGCGCTGTGATAATAGCTTTAGCTTTCTCTAACAAGTCTCTGTTAGTCTTAAAATTTACCTGTGTGTTTTTTTCTAAAACATTCATGGTAGCACCTCCTTTAGACTATTATATCACTTTGAACTATACAGGTCTAGTTACGTATAGACGATTATAGCTGGATACTAAGAGAAATCAAAAAGCACTAGGGGAAAACGCCCCAAAGTGCTTAATTTCAAGGCTTTACAGCCTATCTTATTTAATAAAATATTACAACATTTTGTTGTAGAATTCAACGACAAGTGCTTCGTTGATTTCTGGGTTGATTTCGTCACGTTCTGGCAAGCGAGTCAATGAACCTTCCAATTTTTCAGCGTCGAATGATACGAATGCTGGACGTCCAAGAGTAGCTTCTACTGCTTCAAGGATTGCCGGAACTTTCAATGATTTTTCACGAACTGAGATCACTTGACCTGGAGTTACGCGGTATGATGGGATATCAACGCGTTTTCCGTCAACAAGGATGTGACCGTGGTTTACGAACTGACGAGCTTGACGACGAGTAGTCGCAAGACCAAGACGGTAAACAACGTTATCTAAACGACGTTCCAAAAGAAGCATGAAGTTGAAACCTAGGATTCCGCCTTTGATTTTTGTAGCTTGTACGAACAAGTTACGGAATTGTTTTTCACCTACACCGTAAGTGAAACGAAGTTTTTGTTTTTCAGCCAATTGCAAACCGTATTCTGACAATTTAGAACGGTTGTTTGGTCCGTGTTGTCCTGGTACGTAGTTACGACGTGCCAATTCTTTACCTGTACCTGTAAGTGAAAGGCCAAGGCGACGAGATTGTTTCCAAGATGGTCCTGTATAACGTGACATGTGAATGTCCTCCTGATATAAATAATATTTCGGTGGAAATAGTCACTTAGAAAGCCCTGATTCGTGCAGATGCCCTTCGCCTAAACAGCCAAGGTTACTTATCATAAGACACCTGTTGACGAGCTTCATGCTTTCCTGCTGATATTTCACACAAAATCTATTTTACCATGAATAGCTGGATTTGTAAAGGGGTTTTAGGCTTTATTTTCACTACCAGAGAGATTAAGAAGGAGGGTAAAGGTACTTCCTAGACCGTACTGGCTGCTGACTGTGATTTCCCCACCCAATTGATGAGCCAATTCACGCGCAATCGCAAGACCAAGACCATGCCCACCTGTTTTCATGTTACGCGAAGTTTCGACACGATAAAGGCGTTTGAAAATATTCTCCAAATCCTCTGGGGCAATGCCCTGCCCCTCATCGGTCACACTGATTGAAAGCTGGTTCTTCTCCAGCTTAGCCACCACTTCCAGCTTGGTTCCTGGAGCAGAGTATTTAAAAGCGTTATTGAGCAGATTCACCAAGATACGAGAAAGCTTAGCATAATCTCCTTCAGTCCGGGCAGACTCTGGGATTACCTGCAAGTGGACATCTCTTCTCTCCTGCTCAATCAAAAACTGAAATTCACTCATGCACTCAATCAAGAGCTGATCCAGAAAAATGCTGTCTTTGCTGGTCGTTTCCATCTGATTTCTAGCTGTATTTAGAGTCAAAAAATTCAACTCTTCAACCAGTTTATTGAGTCTTTCCGTCTGACGCCCAATGGTTGCTAGATAATGAGCTTGCTCCGACTCCTTGATAACCCCATCCAAAATCCCTTCTACCGTCGCTTGGATTGAAGTGATAGGAGTCTTGATATCATGCGACAACTGGGCAATCATCAAGCCCTTTTCTCGTTCGCTTTCTTCCAAGGAATCAAAGCTTGCCTGCAAATCATGGGACATTTCATTAAAAGCTTGGCCTAATTGTTGAAATTCTAAAGGGCCTTGAACCTCCAAATTTGAAGGAAAATCCTTGTCCGCTACCCGCCTGGCATGCTCCTTGAGTTTGCCCAACGACGTAAAGACCGGCGATAGGAGAAAGAGACTAATCCCAGCACCGACAAGGCTGGCAACGATGGTCATCCCAAGCAAAAAGTAAATCTCGCCTTTCGCAATCAGCATTTTTTGAACAGCCCAAAAAACAACCAAAATGGTTAAGAGGGTTGAAATAATATATCCAACCAAAATATAACTTTTTAGTTTCATGTTTGTCCTCTCGGTTTCTCTATCTTATATCCCAACCCCCAAACTGTCTTAATAGTGGGCGTTTGGTCACTACTATATTTTGCCAACTCCTGTCGAAGAGCATGGATATGCACATTCAAGGTATTGGTGTCATCCACATAGTCTTCTTGCCAGACTTTTTCATAGAGGTCTGTCTTGGAGAAAACTCGCTCTGGATTGCTAGCTAAAATCCACAGCAATTCAAATGATTTAACAGTTAAATCCAGCATTTCTTCTCCTATTTGAACTTCATGGCTACTATGATTCATTTTTAGATTGCCAAGGGAAATCAGCTCTGTTTCGCCCCCACGATGAAGGCGGCGCAAAATATTATGGACACGCAAAACCAGCTCACGTGGGCTAAAAGGCTTAGCAATAAAATCATCTGCTCCCAAGCTCAGGCCGTAAATCTTGTCCTGTTCACTGGTCTTAGCAGTAATAAATAGGAAAGGCTGCTCTGGTGATAAGTATTGAACCTCACTGATTAAATCATAACCATCCATCCGAGGCATCATGACGTCTGTGATAATCAAATCAATCGGTTTTTTCTTGAACAGCTCTAACGCTTCCAGTCCATCATGGGCTACCAAGACCTGATAACCTGCCTGAATTAAGTATCTCTGATGAATATCTGTGATTTCTACCTCGTCGTCAACGAGTAAAATTGTCTTTCCCATCTGTCTCTCCTTTGATAAAAACAGTGCTATACTGCTTTAAGTATAACACTATTTTTATTGTTTTACGATGATTTTAATCTGCTATTGAAAGAAAGTCCTGATAGCTGATTGAGTTGGTAAACTAGCCTTAGTCAGCCCACTATCCATCATTTATTTCCTTAGCTGATTAGTTTTCTTCTTTTTTGTTTTTCAAACCTAGACCACCGAGTAAACCTGCAAGTGCAAGCCCAAGGAAACCAATACTTGCCATTGATGTTTGAGCTTCACCAGTATTTGGTAGCATAGCTTTATCATCTGACATCATCTTGTCTGACATCATCTTGTCTGACATCTTGTTAGCAGAAGCAGCCATATTTTCACCTGCCATCGTATTGGTAGAGCTTGTCATGGTGTCAGCAGGCATGCTATCTGTAGTACTTGGAGCTGGAGTCTCAGTCTTCATACCTGATTTTTCCATTTGGTCATTTGCTGGCATTGCTTTATCAGTCTCTTTGGCTGGTGCCATCATGTCCTTATGGTCAGCAGCTGTTTGATGAGTCGCACCTGTAGCAGGATTGTGATTCATCGGAGTCACGCCAGAACCAGAGTTAGAAGATGAGAATGAAGCATTTGCTGTGTCTGATGTTTCTTTAACATTTATCTTAATAGTAACTTTTTTAGCTGCTACGACATTTGTCAAATCTGCTTTACCATCTTTGTTGCCATAGACATTGACTGTAGCGCTGTAGGTTTTAGTGCCGTTTGCTCGGAACTGGTCAATGAGTTCTTGTTTTTCTTTGCCAGCCACGTTTCCGTCCAAGGCTACTTGATAGAAGTATTGCCCTTTGGTCTTCACGTTTTCGCCTAGTGGAGATAGGGCTGGGTTTTTAGCGTCGCCGTTATCTGACCATGGAGCCTTGTCAGATGCCTTAAGCAAGAGACGAGTCAACATGCCATCACCTGCGAAGAGTTCGTATGGAATCACATGGTTAACACCAGCTGTGAATGGACCGTCACCCTTGGCTTGTTCTAGGTAGGCTGCTGGAACATCGATACTGTCTTTAACGTTGTCTGCAACGGCTTTTTGAACTGTTTCTTTAGAAATTAAACCGTTTATGTTAATAGTGACTTGTTTAGTTGCTACGACATTTGTCAAATCTGCTTTACCATCTTTGTTACCATAGACATTGACTATAGCGCTGTAGGTTTTAGTGCCGTTTGCTCGGAACTGGTCGATGAGTTCTTGTTTTTCTTTGCCAGCCACGTTTCCGTCCAAGGCTACTTGATAGAAGTATTGACCTTTGGTCTTCACGTTTTCGCCTAGTGGAGATAGGGCTGGGTTTTTAGCGTCGCCGTTATCTGACCATGGAGCCTTGTCAGATGCCTTAAGCAAGAGACGAGTCAACATGCCATCACCTGCGAAGAGTTCGTATGGAATCACATGGTTAACACCAGCTGTGAATGGACCGTCACCCTTGGCTTGTTCTAGGTAGGCTGCTGGAACATCGATACTGTCTTTGATGTTGTTTTTAACTGCAGATTTGACATCGCTTCTTGTTACAAGACCGTTCAAGGTAATATTGACTTTACGTTCCTTGACAACCTTATTCAAATTTGGTTTATCACCGGCTGCTTCATAGACAGTCAGGGTAGCTTCATAGGTATTTGTACCATTAGTACGAAGTGTATCTAATAAATCCTGATCTTGCTTACCTGTAGTGTTACCATTCAAAGATACTTGATAGTAATACTTGCCATCAGGTAAATTTTTCACTGGTGGAATTTTTTCATTTTTATCCTTACCATTATCTGACCATGGAGCCTTGTCAGATGCTTTGAGCAAGAGACGAGTCAACATACCATCTCCTGCGAAAAGTTCATATTTAAGCGGTTTGTTTACACCAGCCAAGAAAGGACCGGAAGCTTTGGCTTGTTCTAGATAGCCCGCTGGGACATCGATACTGTCTTTAACATCCTCATCGACAGCTTTTTTAATATCTTCTGGACTTGCTTGTTTCCCATCCACATCAGCTGTATCTACAGCTTCTTTTAAGACATCTGCTAGCTCTGAATTTTCTTGAGCTTCTTCACCTTTTTCAAAAAGTGTATCCAGACGAGAAGGGCTTGTCTCCTCGCTCACTTCAGTTACTTCTGTAGGTGTAGAAAGTGAGTTCGTATTTCCAGCAACGACCTCAGGTTTCGCTTGAGCAAGAACAGTATCTCCCTGAGTTTCTGCTAAGTCACCCTCTTTCGTTCCCGATGTCTCTTCAGGTACAACTTGAGCAGGGGTCGGATTGACCCCATCGGCACGTACAGAACTTGGCTGACCAACTAGGACAAAGAAGCCACTAGCCACAACAACTGAGGCAACACCGACACTGAGACGGCGAATAGACCAACGAGTATATCTTTGATTTGGATTGAATTTCATAGGGTTCTCCTTAGAGTTTTTCTTTATTTGATGACTCTAGTATAATATCCTAAAATTAAAAAGGACTAAGAAAAAGTTAAAATTTTTCTTAAATCCCTCTTATAAAATACTTATATCAATTAAATCCATAAACAGATTTGGTGATTTGATAGACGACATTGGACAGTTTGCGAGCTGGCAAGACTGAATGTTTGGTCAAACGGCTAAGCATGGTCTTACGGATAGCCTGAAAAACCTCTGGATTTTCCTGCTGAATATAGGTCCACAGCTCCCGTTTTTTTGCCAAATGCTCTGCTGTACCTGCTCGATTGAGCAGGGCACTGGAAATCACCGTCGTAATCTCGATATGATTCAGCAGATATTCTCGCATTTTGGGGTGGCTCACTTGGGATAAATCAAGCTGGTCTACCAAGAGTCGATTGACTTTAAGTTGCTGGTCAATGCGCTTAATCATCACTTGCTCATTGACAGACTGGTCCTCACGCCCAATCAAATAACGATAGAAATCGACAGGCAGATAGTACATGGTCTTGACCTGCTGAAGAGGGGTAAAGACAAAGAGATTATCGACATAAAAAGTATGCTCAGGCAGTTGGAACTGGCTAGCACGCAACAAATCTGTCCGATAAATCAGCGAGTGCATCATGATATACTGGCCTTTGGAGAAATTTCCGACCTGGTCCCAGCCAAAAATCTGCCGAACAGGCAAGACTGACTCGTAGCTCATACTCTTCTTACGAGACTGACCTTCCTTTTCGTAAACAAAATTAGTCACAAAGGCGTCAACCTCTTGACCCTTACTCTCAAGTTCCTGCAAGGTTTCAAGAGTTTTCAAGTAGGCACGGGGATCCACCCAGTCATCACTGTCAACTACTTTAAAATAGCGCCCAGAAGCCTCTACCAAGCCACGATTGACCGCACCGCCATGGCCCTTATTTTCCTGATAAATGGCTCTAACGATGTTAGGATACTTGTCGGCTAAACGCTCAGCGATTTCCTGAGTCTGGTCCTGAGACCCATCATTGATAATCAAAATCTCAACTTGCTCACCACCAATCACTAGCGACTCCACACAGTAATGAAGATAGGCTGCAGCATTATAGCTAGGAATGGCGATAGACAATAACTTCATAATCTACTCCTTTAGGGGACTGATTTTTCTTACTCAATGAAAATCAAA
>NZ_VMLH01000140.1:0-353 GCF_013276595.1 Streptococcus sp. 10824 | reverse complement strand
GCAATTAGTGCAATCAATGCGGAAGCTGATAGAAAAAACAGAGAAATCGATAGTGCGAATCTATTACCAGCTGACGTAACTAAGTTGAAACAACAAGTGGAAGCAGCTAAAACGAACGGTATAACCGAAGTTAATAGAGCTACTTCACCACAAGACGTAACAACTAAGAAAGATACAGCAGTTGGTGCTATTACAGGTATTAGCTTAGACGAAGCTAAACGAAATAAAGCAGCTAAAGAGTTGAACGATGCTAAAACAAATGCAATTAGTGCAATCAATGCGGAAGCTGATAGAAAAAACAGAGAAATCGATAGTGCGAATCTATTACCAGCTGACGTAACTAAGTTGAAACA
>NZ_VMLH01000139.1:0-624 GCF_013276595.1 Streptococcus sp. 10824 | reverse complement strand
TAATTTGAAGGGGAATACCGTGATTGGCTAAGATTTGTTCAAGGACATGATAGTAAGCATTCAAGTTCTCTTTTTTATCAAAATAAGCCCCTAGGATATTGCCGGAAGCATCATCAATGGCTAAGTGTAAGTTAGAGGTTTCTGCTCCAAACCAGGCATGAGGGCTAGCCTCCATTTAGATGAGTTCTCCAGCAAATTTCTTTCTGGGTCTACTAGGATGTAGCTTTTTAGTGTCTTCCAGGAAATCTTTAGCGGACGGTAAGATTGGATTGTCTAGGGGATGATTGCGGTTCAGTTTAGCTTGTTTTCTTAGTCTCTTCTTTGTCTTTCTGTGAGACTTGGGAGAGAGGATGTTTTCCTTATAGAGTATTTTTCTAACAGTTGTATCAGAGAGCTGAATTCCCTCTTCTTCAGCTAGTAATTCACAGAAATGAAGGACATTTGGTTTATATGTTTCATAGGAGAGGTATTTCTTTAGGACACGTTCTTTGATTTCATCAGGGATTGCATGTTTTGGTTTTCGATTTCTGTTTCCGTGTCTGAAGGCTTCTTTTCCTTTCTGTTGATAGGCTAGTAGCAGACGATTGATTTGTCTTTCAGAAAGATTCAGTTCGACACAGGCTC
>NZ_VMLH01000138.1:0-8446 GCF_013276595.1 Streptococcus sp. 10824 | reverse complement strand
ATACTCAATGAAAATCAAAGAGCAAACTAGGAAACTAGCCGCAGGCTGTACTTGAGTACGGCAAGGCGACGTTGACGTGGTTTGAATTTGATTTTCGAAGAGTATTACTTGATATACATCCAGAAGCAAACGAGGCAATAGAGAGAAAATTTTAAGTAGTAGGCCTATAGGGTCAATCAACTTGAAGGATTTTCTATCAGTACGATGTATGACGATAACGGTTTTAAATAAGGGGGAAAGAATGTCCATTTTATCCATTAAAAATATTTCAAAGTTTTACGCCTTGGACGGTAAACATCAAGAGCAGGCTTTAAAGAATATAAACCTGCAGATTGCAAAAGGTAAAATTACAGCGATTTACGGACCGTCAGGCTGTGGCAAAACCAGTCTACTCAATATCATCAGCGGTTTAGATAGACAATATGAAGGAGTTTTAGAATTTAAAGGGGAATCCCTCCGTGACTTATCAGAGATTGAACTAACTCAATTTCGTAAAAACAAGATTGGATTTGTGTTTCAAAACTTTAATCTCATTCCTCATCAATCTGTCTTGGACAATGTCAAGCTACCTCTCTATGTCAAAGATTTATCTGATAGGGAGATGACAATGATTGCAAAGGAGCAATTAAGTAACTTGGGCATGGAGCCTTTTATGGCTAAAAATGTTAAACAGCTTTCTGGCGGGCAAAAGCAACGCGTAGCAATCGCGCGTGCTTTGGTAAATCAGCCTGATATGATTGTAGCAGACGAGCCAACGGGTTCGCTGGACTCTCAATCCCAAGAAATGGTATTGGAAGTATTTAAAAAATTAGCCCAAACAGGGAAAACAGTATTGATCGTAACCCATAATCCAGAGGTTGCTGAATATGCAGATGTGATTATCAAAATGAAGGATGGTGAAGTCGTTGAAGAAGTCAAAAAATAAAGGATTATCATTGAAAAATAAATTCAAACTTTCTTTAAATAACTTTCTGGAAAGAAAGTGGCGTAACCTATTGATTGCGCTAGCAACCTCAATCGGTTTTGTAGGAGTCTTAATTTCTTTCGGCTTGGGAAATGCATTGATTTCGATGATTGATGAAAATACGAATGGAGGTCAAATCCCTTCTCAAGTTCAGATTGCTTTAAACACAAAAAATGTTGGACGAGGCTTTTTGAACCAAGATGATAAGAACTATATCACGGATACAGTTGGAAAAGAAGCTATTAAATATTTGGAGAGTCCTTTTGGGATGATCATGTCAAATATTACTATAGATGGTCAAGAAATGGATCTTAGCCAAACGATGCCTTCTTATGCTCAAGTAGTGAGTCTCTATGAGGATACAAGTATCTCTGTTAGTAGTAATGAGGCGGACAAAGTATTGGCTGGCTCCCTCTATACTGATGCAAATGAACAGGGTTTGACAATTCCAATCAGTTTACTAAAAAATTGGAATGAACAGACAGGAAAAAATCTGACAGCTAGTGATATTATTGGCAAATCAGTCTCAGCCAGCATTGTAGAAAATGATGCTGAAGCTAGCAAGACCGCTCAATTTCAAACAAAGATTGTACGTGTGATCAATGATGAAGATGACATGGAGGACAGCAACAGTTTCATGCCGTCTCATCAAATGGAAACGATTTTGAAAGAGGCTGGATTTACAAAAGCTGTATCTTATTTTATCTTGGAACTCAAAGATCCATCACAAACAAAAGCGATAACAGAAGAATTGCAGAAAAACAAGAAGTATACTGTCCTTTCTCAACAGAAGGTTCTTGATATTGTGATTACTTTTATTCGTGTCATTCAGGGATTGTTGATTGTGCTTTCCTCACAAGCTATTGTGGTAGCAGCGGTCATGATTGGTATTATCATTTACATCAATATCATGCAACGTTCTAAGGAAATAGGTGTCATGAAGGCAGTTGGTTATCAAAATCGTGATGTCAAAGGAATTTTTATTTACGAGGCTATCTGGATTGTAGGAATCGCCTTGATGCTGGCATTTTTGGTTGCACAAGGGGTGGGAAGTTTGGCGAATGCGATTGTAAGTCACTTTTACCCATCCATCACTAAGGTTTTTGAATTAAATCTTTTATCTGTTTTAGGAACTCTAGTTTTCGCTCTATTACTTGGTTATGTCTCAGCCTACTTCCCAGCGCGTAAAATTAGTAAAATGGATCCTGTAGAATCGCTACGATATGAATAGTAAGGAAGTTCTTGATTTATAGCCTTAAAAAGAAACTAACATAGAAAAACAATGCCCGTACTTGCAATTAAACTTAAATAGTTATATAATAGGTTTGTTGAAAGGTGATTTGTAGTGATTCAAGTTACTCTTTTCACAATAAAAATTTCATGATTTTCATAAGGAGGAAATCACTAATGGTAGTTAAAGTTGGTATTAACGGTTTCGGACGTATCGGTCGTCTTGCTTTCCGTCGTATCCAAAACGTAGAAGGTGTTGAAGTTACTCGTATCAACGACCTTACAGATCCAGTTATGCTTGCACACTTGTTGAAATACGACACAACTCAAGGTCGTTTCGACGGTACTGTTGAAGTTAAAGAAGGTGGATTTGAAGTTAACGGTAAATTCATCAAAGTTTCTGCTGAACGTGATCCAGAACAAATCGACTGGGCTAACGACGGTGTAGAAATCGTTCTTGAAGCTACTGGTTTCTTTGCTAAGAAAGCAGCTGCTGAAAAACACTTGCACGCTGGTGGAGCTAAAAAAGTTGTTATCACTGCTCCTGGTGGAAACGACGTTAAAACAGTTGTATTCAACACTAACCACGACGTTCTTGACGGTACTGAAACAGTTATCTCAGGTGCTTCATGTACTACAAACTGCTTGGCTCCTATGGCTAAAGCTCTTCAAGATAACTTTGGTGTTGTTGAAGGATTGATGACTACTATCCACGCTTACACTGGTGACCAAATGATCCTTGACGGACCACACCGTGGTGGTGACCTTCGCCGTGCTCGCGCTGGTGCTGCAAACATCGTTCCTAACTCAACTGGTGCTGCAAAAGCTATCGGTCTTGTAATCCCAGAATTGAACGGTAAACTTGACGGATCTGCACAACGCGTTCCAACTCCAACTGGATCAGTTACTGAATTGGTAGCAGTTCTTGAAAAGAACGTTACTGTTGATGAAGTGAACGCAGCTATGAAAGCAGCTTCAAACGAATCATACGGTTACACAGAAGATCCAATCGTATCTTCAGATATCGTAGGTATGTCTTACGGTTCATTGTTTGACGCAACTCAAACTAAAGTTCTTGACGTTGACGGTAAACAATTGGTTAAAGTTGTATCATGGTACGACAACGAAATGTCATACACTGCACAACTTGTTCGTACTCTTGAATACTTCGCAAAAATCGCTAAATAATTCTTGAGTCGATAAAAAGCAAGGCCTCTTGGTCTTGCTTTTCTTATATGGAAAAATGGATGACACAATCATCCATTCTTTTTTAATTCTGTTTCAAAAGTATTCGAGAGGGCAGTGAAGTTTAATTTTTCTAATGTAAGTGGATGGGTAAAGGAAAGTCGGAAGGCATGAAGCATAAGCCGACTAGTCTTTGAATTGCTGTTATAGAGAGGGTCGCCCAAAATAGGGAAGTTATGATGCGAAAGGTGCACACGAATCTGATGGGTTCGCCCTGTTTTTAGTTTGCAACGAACCAAGGAAGTTTTGTTTGGAAATTGCTTTAATCTGCTTACATGTGTTTCAGCATATTGCCCATTTTTTGTATCAACTACTCGTTTTCTGCGGTCATGGCGATCACGCCCAATTTTGTCTTTGAAAACAAGTTCTTTGCTGTTGGTATGTCCGTCGACCTGTGCCCAATATTCCCTAGAAATCTCTTTTTTCTCAAGTAAGCGATTGAGAATAGGTAGGATAAAAGGATTTTTGGCAAAGAGAACTAAGCCACTGGTTTCCATGTCCAGACGATGAACGACATAGCAGGTTTGGCCAACATAGGCACTGACATGGTTAAGAAGGGCGATTTCGTTTGGCTGATTACCGTGGGTTTTCATCCCCTCTGGTTTGTTCACAATAACCAAGTGTTGATCTTGATAGACTTCTTGAATTAAGTCTGGCTTGCCCCAAGGAATTTCCTTTTTGGGATAATCTTCCTCGTCAAAAGTCAACTGGCAAACATCACCAGGCTTCACCATCTCGTTCCAGTGAACTTCTTCTTGGTTTATCAAAATATGTTTCTTGATTCTCAAAAAATGACGGATTTTTCTAGGGATGAGGAGTTGTTCCTCAAGTAATTGCTTTACCGTCATTTGAGGTAGAGAGTCTGGTAATGTAAATGTGAATTTCATACAGATATTGTAACAAAAAAAGCCCTATTTGGATAGGAAATTGCTAAATTCTTGTCTTCCTATGATGAAGATGATAAAATAAACGCATGAAATTAGATAAATTGTTTGAGAAATTTCTTTCTCTTTTTAAAAAAGAACCAAGTGAACTAGAGGATTCTGGGTCTACTAGCTTGCGTCGTTCTCGCAGTGATCGAAAAAAATTAGCCCAAGTGGGTCCTATTCGAAAATTCTGGCGTCGCTATCATCTAACAAAGATTGTCCTTATACTAGGTTTGAGTGCAGGCTTGCTGGTTGGAACCTATTTGTTTGCTGTAGCTAAGTCAACCAATGTTAACGATTTGCAAAACGCCTTGAAAACTCGGACTATTATTTTTGACCGTGAAGAAAAAGAGGCTGGTGCCTTGTCTGGTCAAAAGGGAACCTACGTTGAACTGACTGACATCAGTAAAAATTTGCAGAATGCCGTTATTGCGACAGAAGACCGTTCTTTCTATAAAAACGACGGGATTAATTATGGTCGTTTCTTCTTGGCTATTGTCACTGCTGGTCGTTCAGGTGGTGGATCTACTATTACCCAGCAGCTGGCTAAAAATGCCTATTTGTCGCAGGATCAAACTGTTGAGAGAAAAGCAAAGGAATTTTTCCTTGCCTTAGAATTAACAAAAAAATATAGTAAGGATCAGATCTTAACCATGTACCTTAATAACGCCTATTTTGGAAATGGTGTGTGGGGTGTAGAAGATGCGAGTAAGAAATACTTTGGAGTTTCTGCATCAGAAGTGAGTCTGGATCAAGCTGCGACTCTGGCAGGGATGCTCAAAGGGCCGGAACTGTATAATCCTTTGAATTCCGTACAAGATTCGACTAATCGTCGCGACACTGTCTTGCAAAATATGGTTGCAGCAGGATATATTGATAAAAACCAAGAAACCGAAGCTGCAGAAGTTGATATGAATTCGCAATTGCACGATAAGTATGAAGGGAAAATTTCAGATTACCGCTACCCTTCTTATTTTGACGCGGTGGTTAATGAAGCTGTTTCTAAGTATAATCTAACAGAGGAAGAAATCGTAAATAATGGCTACCGCATTTACACAGAGCTGGACCAAAACTACCAAGCAAATATGCAGGTTGTCTATGAAAATACAGCTCTATTTCCTAGGGCAGAGGATGGAACATTTGCTCAATCAGGAAGTGTAGCTCTCGAACCGAAAACAGGGGGAGTTCGTGGAGTTGTCGGTCAGGTTGCTAGCAATGATAAAACTGGATTCCGGAATTTCAACTATGCAACTCAATCAAAACGTAGCCCTGGCTCTACAATTAAGCCTTTAGTTGTTTATACGCCAGCAGTTGAGGCAGGTTGGGCTTTGAATAAGCTCTTGGATAACCATACCATGAAGTATGACAGCTATAAGGTAGATAACTATGCAGGGATCAAAACGAGTCGAGAAGTTCCCATGTATCAAGCCTTGGCAGAATCGCTTAATCTACCTGCTGTTGCCACTGTTAATGATTTGGGCGTCGACAAGGCTTTTGAAGCAGGCGAAAAATTTGGACTCAACATGGAAAAGGTCGACCGTGTTCTTGGTGTTGCCTTGGGAAGTGGTGTCGAAACCAATCCTCTTCAAATGGCTCAAGCATATGCTGCTTTTGCAAATGAAGGTTTAATGCCTGAAGCTCATTTTATTAGTAGAATTGAAAATGCTAGTGGTCAGGTCATTGCGAGCCATAAAAATTCACAAAAACGGGTGATTGATAAGTCTGTAGCTGACAAGATGACTAGTATGATGTTGGGGACATTTACCAACGGAACCGGTATTAGTTCATCGCCTCCAGATTATGTAATGGCAGGAAAAACTGGTACAACTGAAGCTGTTTTTAATCCGGAGTACACAAGTGACCAGTGGGTAATTGGTTATACTCCGGATGTGGTGATTAGTCATTGGCTTGGTTTTCCGACCACTGATGAAAATCACTATCTAGCTGGCTCTACTTCAAACGGTGCAGCCCATGTCTTTAGAAACATTGCCAATACCATTTTACCTTATACGCCAGGAAGTACCTTCACAGTTGAAAATGCATATAAGAAAAATGGAATTGCACCAGCTAACACAAAAAGACAAGTACAAACCAATGATAATAGCCAGACAGATGATAATTTGTCTGATATTCGAGGACGTGCGCAAAGTCTAGTAGATGAGGCTAGTCGGGCTATCTCGGATGCTAAGATTAAGGAAAAGGCTCAAACAATATGGGATTCGGTAGTCAATCTATTTCGCTAAGATGCTTGTCAAAGCCTAGCTTTCTTGTTATAATAGATAAGATGGAGGCGTTATGGCACTAAAAAAAGCAAGCCTAGCTTGTGCGGTTTGTGGTTCGAGAAACTATTCAATCAAGATTAGTGGAACCCCCAAGCCAACACGACTAGAAGTAAATAAATTTTGTAAACATTGTGGTAAGTACACTACACACAGAGAAACGAGATAGGAGAGAGCGATGCGTTTTATTGGAGATATTTTTAGACTTCTTAAAGACACAACATGGCCAACTCGCAAGGAAAGCTGGAGAGATTTTCGTTCTATCATGGAATACACAGCTTTCTTTGTAGTAATTATTTACATTTTTGACCAGTTGATTGTTTCAGGTTTGATTCGATTTATTAACATTTTTTAGAAGAGTAGTGAAAGTACACTAAAAATCTTCTATTTATGAAAGGAAATATCATGGATAGTTTTGATAAAGGATGGTTTGTTTTACAAACTTATTCTGGTTATGAAAATAAGGTAAAAGAAAATCTATTACAACGTGCACAAACCTACAATATGTTGGATAATATTCTACGCGTTGAAATTCCAACACAAACAGTGCAAGTTGAAAAAAATGGAAAGAGAAAAGAAGTAGAAGAAAATCGCTTTCCAGGTTATGTTCTTGTAGAAATGGTGATGACAGATGAAGCTTGGTTTGTTGTGCGAAACACACCAAACGTTACAGGATTCGTAGGATCTCACGGGAACAGATCAAAACCAACACCATTATTGGAACAAGAAATTCGTGACATTTTGCTATCTATGGGACAAACTGTTCAAGAATTTGATTTCGATGTTGAGGTTGGTCAAACTGTACGTATTATTGATGGTGCTTTTGCAGACTACACTGGTAAGATTACAGAAATTGATAATAACAAAGTGAAAATGATTATCTCTATGTTTGGTAATGACACAGTTGCAGAAGTAAACCTAAACCAAATTGCGGAATTATAACCCTGAGAGAGGCTGAGCCTCTCTTTTTTGTGCAGTTGAGACGGTGTAGAGAACAGAATGGAGAAAATGGAACAAATGTGTTTTCTAATCTGTTAGACTGTACACAGAAAGGGGAAAAGAATGATTAAAGAATTGTATGAAGAAGTCCAGGGGAGTGTATATAAGTGTAGAAATGAATATTACCTTCATTTATGGGAACTATCGGATTGGGACCAAGAGGGCATGCTCTGCTTACATGAATTGATTAGTAGAGAAGAAGAGCTGGCAGAAGATATTCCTCGTTTACGTAAATACTTCAAAACTAAATTCCGGAATCGAATTTTAGATTATATCCGTAAGCAAGAAAGTCAAAAACGGAGATATGATAAAGAACCATATGAAGAAGTAGGTGAGATTAGTCATCGTATAAGTGAGGGAGGTCTCTGGCTAGATGACTATTATCTCTTTCATGAAACACTAAGAGATTATAGAAATAAACAAACTAAAGAGCAACAAGAAGAACTAGAACGCGTCTTAAGAGATGAACGCTTCCGAGGGCGTCAAAGCGTGCTAAGGGACTTACGTATTGTGTTTAAAGAGTTTGACATCCGTACTCATTAGGAAGTCATGTAAAAAAGTAAAAAAAGTTTAAAAAAGGTGTTGACAAAGTTAGAAAAGCCTGTATAATAGTAAGAGTTGAAAACAACAACTCTGGTCCGTTGGTCAAGGGGTTAAGACACCGCCTTTTCACGGCGGTAACACGGGTTCGAATCCCGTACGGACTATGGTATGTTGCGGTTGTAACACATGATGAAAAAAGATTAAAAAAAGTTTCAAAAAAGTGTTGACAAGCGAAAGTGATTGTGATATACTAATATAGT
>NZ_VMLH01000014.1:0-5375 GCF_013276595.1 Streptococcus sp. 10824 | reverse complement strand
CAACCTCAAAGCTGTACTTTGAGCAGCCTACGGCTAGCTTCCTAGTTTGCTCTTTGATTTTCATTGAGTATAAAAGTGCTCCAGGCCATATTTTACATAGCATTAGTCTTCTAAAAATGGACAAAAAACATTGTAAAGGCTATCAAAAAGGAGTATAATGAGTGCAAGAAATTTCGGAGGTGAAAGATGCTAGAAGTAAGAAGTCTAGAGAAAAGTTTTGGATCCAAGCAAGTTTTGTTTGGTATTGACTTTCAAGCGCGACCAGGTCGTATTTTGGGACTAGTCGGAAAAAATGGTGCTGGGAAGACAACGATCTTCCATAGTATTTTGAAGTTTTTAGAATATCAAGGAGAAATCAGTCTGGATGGTCAGGATATTCGTCAGGAGACCTATGCTCGGATTGGTTATCTGCCTGAAGAACGCAGTCTCATGCCTAAATTGACAGTCCTTGAACAAGTTCGTTATTTGGCGACTCTAAAAGGTATGGATGCCAAGGAGGTCAAGGAAAAACTCCCTCAATGGATGAAGAGGTTGGAAGTGAAAGGAAAGCTGACAGATAAAATCAAGAGCCTGTCAAAAGGAAATCAGCAGAAGATTCAGCTCATCATTACTCTGATTCATGAACCAGACTTGATTATCTTGGATGAACCTTTCAGTGGATTGGACCCAGTCAATACAGAATTGCTCAAGCAAGTTATTTTTCAAGAAAAAGAACGTGGGGCAACCATTATCTTTTCTGACCATGTCATGACCAACGTCGAGGAGCTTTGTGACGATATTCTCATGATCCGAGATGGCCGTGTGGTCTTGCATGGACCAGTTCAGGATGTCCGAAATCAATACGGGAAAACACGTCTCTTTGTTTCAAGTGAACGAAGCAAGGAAGAATTGGAAAACCTTCCTCATGTCAAACAGGTGAGCTTGACCAAACAAGGTAGTTGGAAATTGATCTTGGAGGATGAGAGTGCTGGTAGAGAACTCTTCCCAATCTTGACTCAAGGGCAATATATCGCAACCTTTGACCAACAAGCGCCAACTATCGATGAAATCTTTAAACTAGAATCAGGAGTGGAAGTATGGGAAATGTGTGGGTTGTAATCAAGGAAACCTATCTTAGACATGTCAAATCGTGGAGTTTCTTCTTTATGGTGATTTCACCGTTCCTCTTTTTAGGAATCTCTGGAGGAATTGCTTATCTCCAAGGCTCTTCAATGGCTAAAAATGATAAAGTGGCAGTAGTGACAACAGTGCCATCTGTAGCAGAAGGACTGAAGAATGTAAATGGTGTTAATTTTGACTACAAAGACGAAGCAAGTGCCAAAGAAGCGATTAAAGATGAAAAATTAAAAGGCTATCTGACTATTGACCAAGAGGATAGTGTCTTGAAGGCAGTTTATCATGGCGAAACGTCGCTTGAAAATGGAATTAAATTTGCAGTTACAGATACACTCAATGAACTGCAAAATCAGCTTAATCGTTCAACTGCTTCCTTGTCTCAAGAGCAGGAAAAACGCTTAGCGCAGACAATTCAATTCACAGAAAAGATTGATGAAGCCAAGGAAAATAAAAAGTTTATTCAAACAATTGCAGCAGGCGCCTTAGGATTCTTTCTTTATATGATTCTGATTACCTATGCGGGTGTAACAGCTCAGGAAGTTGCCAGTGAAAAAGGCACCAAAATTATGGAAGTCGTCTTTTCTAGCATAAGGGCTAGTCACTATTTCTATGCGCGGATGATGGCTCTGTTTCTGGTGATTTTAACGCATATCGGGATTTATGTGGTAGGTGGTCTGGCAGCCATTCTACTCTTTAAAGATTTGCCATTCTTGGCTCAGTCTGGTATTTTGGATCACTTGGGAGATGCTTTCTCACTGAATACCTTGTTCTTTATTTTGGTCAGTCTCTTTATGTACGTCGTCTTGGCTGCCTTTCTAGGTTCTATGGTTTCTCGTCCTGAGGACTCAGGAAAAGCCTTGTCGCCTTTGATGATTTTGATTATGGGTGGTTTTTTTGGAGTGACAGCTCTAGGTGCAGCTGGTGACAATCTCATCTTGAAGATTGGTTCTTATATTCCCTTTATTTCGACCTTCTTTATGCCATTTAGAACTATTAATGGCTATGCAGGGGGAGTAGAAGCATGGATTTCACTTGCTATTACAGTGATTTTTGCGGTGGTAGCAACAGGATTTATCGGACGCATGTATGCCAGCCTAGTCCTTCAAACAGATGATTTAGGGATTTGGAAAACATTTAAACGTGCCTTATCTTATAAATAGAAGAGCCTCGCGAAAGCGAGGTTTTTTAGAGATAAAAAGAGTGGAATCACGAACCTAATTATGCACACATTATGTAAACAGGTTGCTTGAGAACTCAATTGTATAGTGAACTGAATCTGGAATAGGATAATATTGCTTCTAAAACATTCTTATAAATTGATTTGAATTCCAAAATCAGGGTGTGCAATTCTTATTTCCCATCACTTTATTTATTGATTATGATAGAACTCTTATCGGTCTGTAACAAAATTTCAATAATATAAAAACGCATCCTATCAGGACTCAACCTGATAGGATGCGTTTTTTGATTGTGAAGACTTTTCATCCAGCCTCTTTATGTGATAAAGTATCGTTAATATTCAATGAAAATCAGACTGGGAAGTTAGCGGAAGGCTCCTCGAAACATAGTTTTGAGGTTGAGGAACTGACCAAGTCAGTAACGTATACACACTAAGGACAAGCTGACGTGGTTTGAAGAGTATAAAAATCTGTTTCGTAAGCATCCAATAATAGGGTGTTTTGATAGTGTCATCATTTGGATAAGCATTATAGTATAGTGATATGAAATCAACTAAACTAAATAAGAAATATAGATTATCAAAACTCTTTGAAAAGATTGCATTAAATCTAAATAACATAGACGTCTTCAGCGTGTGCTGTCTCATCTTATGCGAAAATCTTATAAGGAGAGTATAGAAAATCTCGGTTGTAATCAACTAACTGATTGGAGAAATGTATAAATATGAGAAGTTAGACCCCCATGTCACTACCATAATGAGATTGCTCGAATTCCTTGCTTTTTATACTCAATGAAAATCAAAGAGCAAACTAGCCGCAGGCTGCTCAAAACAGTGTTTTGAGGTTGTGGATAAGACTGACGAAGTCAGTTACCTATACCTACGGCAAGGCGACGTTGACGCGGTTTGAAGAGATTTTCGAAGAGTATTAACTCAATATCAAACTAGCTACGATGGGGCTGACAAAGACATAGAGAATACCAGTGACACCGATAGCCAAACCACCCATGGCTCCTGCTACAGAGCCGTATCGGAAGGCTGTTCCTGTTCCAACTGCATGGCCTGTTCCTCCAAGGGAAAGACCAACAGCTACTGGGTCGTCAATTTTCAACCACTTCAAAAGGGTTGGTCCGATGACACTGGTTAAAATCCCAGTTGCCACGACTACCACCAAGGTCACGGTCGTCAGACCTTGCAATTTTTCTGTGATTCCCACTGCCATGGCGGTTGTTACTGACTTGGGAAAGAGAGAAATGGCTAGGAAAAAGTCCATACCAAAGATTTTGGCCACAAGGGCTGTGAAAGAGGTATTGACAACTACTGCTAGCAGACTACCAAAGAGAATACTCCGAGCATGGTGCTTCATCAAATGAAAACTCTTGTAAAGCGGAATCCCCAAAGCCACTGTCGACGGGACAATCAAGTTGTTCAGATAAACCCCACCTTGGTAGTAATCTTGATAAGAAATACCCGTCACCTTAAGAAAAATAATGATAAAAATAGCCGACAAAAGCAGGGGCGTTGTCAATGGATGAGGAAAACGTCTGTAAATCAACATCCCCACTAGATAAGCTAGGATAGACAGGGCAAGCCCAAATAGGGGATTGGAAACAAATTCACTCATTTGGCATCTCCTTTCTCATAATCTCCCTCAAACCGTCGTTTGATAAACTGAACTACCAAGGCTATGAGGATAATATTGACAACTGCTGCAAAAAAGACAATCAAAACAATGGGTAGGAGATAGGGAGCAATCACATCAAACTTTTCCATGATTCCTACTGCTGGCGGCAAAAAGAGAATGGTCATATTGGCCAGCAAGAAATTCCCCACCATGTTGACATGCCTAGTTCTCAACCATTTGAATTGTAGGGATAGAAAGAGAATAATCAAGCCGATAATACTGCCTGGGATGGGCAAATGAAAGAAACTGGAAATCCCCTCTCCGATTAGAGAAATCACAAAGAGAATCATTAATTGAACATATAATTTCATCCTAAACTCCACGAAATAGACTTCTTGAATACCAGTTTACTCTTTTTTCAGAAAATTTCAAGGAAATGAACAAGGGATAATGAAAATTAAAGAACAAACTAGGAAGTCAGCTGCATGTTACTCAAAGTAAAGTGTTGGGTTTGTAGGTCAAACTGACATAGTTTGAAGCGATTTTCGAAGAATACTACTTTTCTCTGCTTAAGTGAATGACTTGGTCGTAGTTTTTTAAGTCCTCTTCTGTGTAGTGGTGAATGACTTCAATGACCGTTTGAGGTAGGGAGAAGAGCAAGTCGCTAATTTTTCTGCTATTTTCCGAGTCAAGATTGGCCTTAATCTCATCTGCTAAAATGAGTTGGCTATCATGGTAGAGGGCGCGAGCGATTTCTAGGCGTTGTTTCTCGCCACCAGACAGACTATCATTGCTGAGCGTTCGATTTTTCAAATGTTCTAAACCTGTTTTTTTGAGGATATGATTTAGCGTTTGCTTTTATCTAAAATACTTCATATAAAAATGTAAATTTTTGGGGGATATACAATTAAATGAAAATATCGTAATGACACAGATTGAAACAAAAAGCGAACAAAACAGAATTCATTGTTTCGATTCGCTTTTCGTATTATTATCTAGTTTTTTTGTAGCTCTGATAACATTTAGTCTGAGCATGTACACTAATAGCTGAAGGAATAAAATGTATACTTTAGATTATTTCCAAGCGCCACCGGTATCTACACAGTAACCACCAGGTGTATAGGTGTTGTGAAGCATCTTACCAGTTGAAGCAAGGTAATACCAAGATCCGCTATCTTTCACCCAGCCTGTTAACATAGCACCTGAGTCTTTTAGGTAATATAGTTGCTTAGTTTCAAACAAGCATGTTATAATAAAGCTATGGCATATAGTACAGATTTTAAACAGCGAGCATTAGATTACATCAAAGAGGGGCACAGCCATGTCGAGGCAGCCAAGGTTTTTGATGTTGGCGTCAGAACTCTCTTCACGTGGGAAAAGAACTTACGTGAACAAGGACACTTAGAGAGGAAAAAGCGAGTCGTCAAAAACCGAAAGATTCCTTTAGAGGAATTGAAA
>NZ_VMLH01000137.1:0-5059 GCF_013276595.1 Streptococcus sp. 10824 | reverse complement strand
ATCTACAACCTCAAAACAGTATTTTGAGCAGCTTGCGTCTAGCTTCCTAGTTTGCTATTTGATTTTCATTGAGTATTATTATTTTTTATTCTTTACAGATTCAAAATAGACCTTTATTATTTTTCTAAAAAAGGAAAGCTCTGCGGCCTTCCTTCGTCTTACTTGCGTTTCTTCTTCGCTTTCTTCATTTTGTTAGCCATACGTTTCATGGACTGTTTCATGGCAAATTCACCGATTTTACCTTTGAGTCCGCCACCAAACATTTGGCTCATATCTGGCATTCCTGCTCCTCCGAGAGCTGATAAGTCAGGCATACCACCTTGTCCCATCATTCCTTCAAGGGCAGACATATCCATTCCTCCCATATTTGGCATATTTTTGGGAAGATTGTTTGGATTGATCCCCATCTGCTTCATCATCTTGTTCATATCTCCAGACATAACACCCTGCATGAGCTGTTTAGCCTGGTTAAAGTCCTTGATGAATTTATTGACTTCGACAAATGTATTTCCAGAACCTGCGGCAATACGACGTCGACGGCTTGGATTTAGCAAATCTGGGTTTTCACGTTCTTCAGGTGTCATCGAAGACACGATGGCACGTTTGCGCGCAATCTGGCGTTCATCTACCTTCATGTTTTGAAGGGCTGGGTTGTTGGCCATACCTGGAATCATCTTGAGCAAGTCTTCCATCGGCCCCATGTTTTGCACCTGATCCAACTGATCAATGAAATCATTGAAATCAAATGTGTTTTCACGCATCTTCTCAGCCATTTCAAGGGCTTTTTGCTCATCGTATTCTTGAGAAGCTTTTTCAATCAAAGTGAGCATATCCCCCATGCCAAGGATACGGCTAGACATGCGGTCTGGGTGGAAGGTTTCAATGTCCGTAATCTTTTCACCTGTACCAGTAAACTTGATTGGTTTTCCAGTAATGTGACGAACAGATAGAGCCGCACCACCACGAGTATCGCCGTCAATCTTGGTAAGGATAACCCCAGTCACTTCCAACTGAGCATTAAACTCACGCGCAACATTGGCCGCTTCTTGACCAATCATGGCATCAACCACGAGGAGAATTTCATTTGGTTGAGCCAGTGCTTTTACGTCACGAAGCTCGTTCATCAAAAGCTCATCAATCTGCAAACGACCCGCAGTATCAATCAAGACATAGTCGTTATGATTAGTTTGGGCTTGCTCCAAACCTTGACGTACAATCTCAACAGCTGGTACTTCTGTTCCAAGTGCAAAGACAGGCACATCAATCTGTTGTCCCAAGGTCTTAAGCTGGTCAATGGCAGCTGGACGATAAATATCCGCCGCAATCATCAAAGGACGAGCATTTTCTTCTTTCTTGAGTTTGTTGGCCAATTTACCAGCAAAGGTTGTTTTACCAGCCCCTTGTAAACCAACCATCATGATGATGGTTGGAATCTTAGGTGACTTGATAATTTCCGCCGTATCAGAACCTAAAACGGCTGTCAGTTCCTCATCAACGATTTTAATAATCTGTTGCGCAGGATTAAGGGTATCAATGACCTCATGCCCGACTGCACGCTCACGAACTTTCTTGATAAAGTCCTTTACAACAGGCAAGGCAACGTCGGCCTCGAGCAAGGCCAAGCGAATTTCTTTGGTTGCCTCTTGGACATCAGATTCAGAGATTTTTCCTTTTTTACGTAGATTTTTAAAGACGTTCTGCAAACGTTCTGTTAAACTTTCAAATGCCATTTTTCTTCCTCTTATTCTCTATTATCAATGCTTGTTAAAATTTCTATCTGCTCCTGCAGAAAGTCATCCTTGGGATAGCGCTCCAAAATCTGATCAAAAATCTGACTGCGGACAATGTAGTCCGAGTACATGTGCAATTTCATCTCATAATCTTCCAGAATCTTTTCTGTCCGCTTGATATTATCATAGACAGCCTGACGACTGACACCGAATTCCTCGGCAATCTCAGCAAGACTGTAATCATCAGCGTAGTAGAGCTCTATATAATTCATTTGCTTGTCTGTCAACAGCGCCGCATAAAATTCAAAGAGCGCATTCATACGATTGGTTTTTTCAATTTCCATAACTTTTATTATACCAAAAAATAGCCTAATCTACCACATTAGCAGGCTAATCCGAGAAGATAGCCAGGTAAATTTGAAAAAGACATGAGCCTAGCCCCAAGTAATTTCCAATTGATAGCTGGCAAAGGGATGTCCCTCTTGATTTTGTAGTTGATAATCTAGTTCAATCTTTTGCCCATCAACTTGATAATGGCTCGTTTGGATGATAAACTCCTGCATGCCCATAGGTGTAGGAATATAGGCTAAACTATCGCTATTCTTTATAAAGCGCATAATGGTCTTGGGATTTGAAAAACGGCTCATCACCAGTTCTTGACCATGAAATTTAATCACTACTTTTTCCTTTTCCTCATTATAGAAAAGCAGGTAGCTATAATCTCCTTTTTCATGTACTTCCACGTCATAAAGCTGGTCAATCACTTCCAACTGCTCATCAAACTGAATCCTATTTCGCATCCGAATCTTCACATCAGGTCCTCTTTCTTGTCTCTTGTCCTACTATTTTACCAAAAACTCTAGCTTTTTGCTATAATGGTCATATGAACGAAAAAGTATTCCGTGACCCAGTTCACAACTACATCCATGTCAATAATCAAATCATCTATGACTTGATCAATACAAAAGAATTTCAGCGTTTGCGTCGTATCAAACAGCTGGGAACTTCCAGTTATACCTTCCACGGTGGAGAACATAGTCGCTTCTCCCATTGTCTTGGAGTCTATGAGATTGCTCGTCGTATCACGGAGATTTTTGAAGAAAAATATCCAGACGAATGGAATCCTTCTGAGTCTCTCTTGACCATGACAGCTGCTCTCCTACATGACCTTGGACATGGTGCCTACTCCCATACTTTTGAACATCTCTTTGATACCGACCATGAAGCCATTACTCAGGAGATTATCCAAAGTCCTGAAATGGAGATTCACCAAGTCCTGCTACAAGTGGCGCCAGATTTTCCAGAAAAGATAGCCAGTGTCATTGACCATACCTATCCTAACAAGCAGGTCGTGCAACTCATTTCCAGTCAGATTGATGCGGACCGCATGGACTATCTCTTGCGTGACTCCTATTTTACGGGAGCTTCCTATGGGGAATTTGACCTGACTCGGATCCTCCGAGTCATTCGTCCTGTCGAAAATGGCATCGCCTTTCAGCGCAATGGCATGCACGCCATCGAAGACTATGTCCTCAGTCGCTACCAGATGTACATGCAGGTTTATTTCCACCCTGCAACACGCGCTATGGAAGTTCTCCTACAGAATCTCCTCAAGCGCGCCAAGGAACTCTATCCTGAGGACAAGGACTTCTTTGCACGAACTTCTCCACACCTCCTGCCTTTCTTCGAAAAAAATGTGACCTTGTCTGACTATCTAGCTCTGGATGATGGTGTAATGAATACCTACTTCCAACTCTGGATGACCAGTCCTGACAAGATTCTTGCAGACCTGTCGCAACGCTTTGTCAACCGCAAGGTCTTTAAATCCATTACTTTTTCACAAGAAGACCAAGACCAACTCGCTAGCATGAGAAAATTGGTTGAGGATATCGGCTTTGATCCCGACTACTACACTGCCATTCATAAGAATTTTGACCTCCCTTATGATATCTATCGTCCCGAATCTGAAAATCCACGGACACAGATTGAGATTTTACAAAAGAATGGTCAACTAGCCGAACTCTCTAGCCTGTCTCCTATTGTCCAATCCCTTGCTGGTAGCCGTCACGGAGATAATCGTTTTTATTTCCCGAAAGAAATGTTAGACCAAAACAGCATCTTCGCAAGTATCACCCAGCAATTTTTACACTTGATTGAGAACGACCATTTTACCCCAAATAACAACTAGAAGAGGAATTTTATGAGTATTAAACTAATTGCCGTCGATATTGACGGAACCCTAGTCAACAGCCAAAAGGAAATCACTCCTGAAGTCTTTTCTGCCATCCAAGATGCCAAACAAGCTGGTGTCAAAGTCGTCATTGCAACTGGCCGCCCCATCGCAGGTGTTGCCAAACTTCTGGACGACTTGCAGTTGAGAGACGAGGGTGACTATGTGGTGACCTTTAACGGTGCCCTTGTCCAAGAAACTGCTACAGGACATGAGATTATCAGCGAATCCTTGACCTATGAGGATTATCTGGATATGGAATTTCTCAGTCGTAAGCTCGGTGTCCACATGCACGCTATTACTAAAGACGGTATCTATACTGCCAATCGCAATATCGGAAAATACACAGTGCACGAATCAACCCTCGTCAGCATGCCTATCTTCTACCGCACACCTGAAGAAATGGCTGACAAGGAAATCGTCAAGTGTATGTTCATCGATGAGCCTGAGGTTCTCGATGCTGCAATTGAAAAGATACCAGCAGAATTTTACGAACGCTACTCTATCAACAAGTCTGCTCCTTTCTACCTCGAACTCCTTAAAAAGAATGTAGACAAGGGGTCAGCCATCACTCACCTAGCTGAAAAACTCGGATTGACCAAAAATCAAACCATGGCTATCGGTGACGAAGAAAATGACCGTGCCATGCTGGAAGTCGTTGGGAACCCCGTTGTCATGGAAAATGGAAATCCAGAAATCAAAAAAATCGCCAAATACATCACTAAAACAAATGACGAATCCGGTGTTGCCCATGCCATCCGAACATGGGTACTGTAAGAGGGTATGAATAGTAACCGCCCAATAACGAAGTATATTGAAAGATCTCCAGACTAGAGAACTCACGGATAGTTCCTAATCTGGAGATTTCTTATTTGCACTTTTCTTGTACAACTTTATTCCATGGTAAATAAGCCTCTAAAACCTCTTTGTTTACGAGAGTTTCCTCGTTTGGAAGACATTCTAGAAGATAGGATAGATATTTTTCACTATTTAGTTGATGACGTTTAGCTGTTTCCAACAAACTCATAATAATAGCTCTTGCTTTAGCTCCTTCAAAACTTTGAGAAAACAACCAATTTTTACGTCCCATAACCAATGA
>NZ_VMLH01000136.1:0-973 GCF_013276595.1 Streptococcus sp. 10824 | reverse complement strand
GCCTTATTTCAGGCTTATACAAAGGAGTTAGGTTCTTCCTACACACGTGATACCTTCTATCAACTCTTGAAGCACCATGGTTGGGCCACGTCCAGCACATCCCAAGAAAGTAGACTCTCAAACCATTGTCGCGTCTAAAAATAAAATCTCAATTCAAGAAGAAAAGAAAGCGCTTTAAAACCAGTAGACCTTTTCGTAAGGTTCGCTTGATGTACCAAGATGAGGCTGGTTTCGGTAGAATCAGTAAACTGGGATCTTGTTGGGCTCCAATGGGAGTAGGTCCACATGTCCATAGTCACTATATACGAGAATTTCGCTATTGTTATGGAGCTGTTGATGCCCATACAGGCGAATCATTTTTCTTAATCGCTGGTGGATGTCATACTGAGTGGATGAACGCCTTTTTAGAAGAGCTTTCACAAGCTTATCCAGATGATTATCTTTTACTCGTTATGGACAATGCTATATGGCATAATAAAAGCGCTGAATCGGTCAATCAGGCTCTAAAACTCATCTTAAAACAAGACAAGATTCTGTCCATCACGGCAGATAATGGTACAGAATTTAACCGCTTGTCTGATGTATTTTCTGAGGAACATATCTATTATGCGCACCCCTATGCCTCTTGGGAAAGGGGAACTGATGAGAATCACAACAGGCTCATTCGGAGATGGTTACCTAAGGGAACTAAGAAAACGACTCCCAAAGAAGTCGCATTCATCTAAAATTGGATTAATAACTATCCTAAAAAATGCTTGAACTCACATTAGATAAATTAACCATCTGGATTCCCAAAGCTGGACGCGTCACTTTTCCGTTTTTTTCTAACTGTTCAATAATATTGATAGCATCATTTGCAGGGATTGCAAAACCAAGACCTTCTACAGATGTTCCTCCATTTGTGGCAATTTTACTTGAGGTAATTCCGATAACCTGTCCTTGGATATTGATCAGTGGGCCACCAGAGTTACCT
>NZ_VMLH01000135.1:0-11019 GCF_013276595.1 Streptococcus sp. 10824 | reverse complement strand
GCTGTACTTGAGTACGGTAAGGCGACGTTGACGTGGTTTGAAGAGATTTTCGAAGAGTATCAGTTTGTAAAAATTGGAGATAAAAAATATAGAGTACGCAGTGTTCCTATGATTCATTCAACTCCGCCTCAATCTGTCTTAGATCGAGATACTTTTACAATTGACTATACAGATGATGAATTGTTCGATAAAGAAGCAGTTTTTACTACTCATTAGAAAATAGGTATGAATAAATTGGCTTCCCTTAGAACCACATCTAGGGGCTTTTATGTATAATAGAATAATAAGTATCACTCCTTTACAATACGTGTAACACGTGTTATAATGGTGTTGTCAGGAGGTAAAAGCGCTATGCCTATGACACAAAAAGAGATGGTTAAACTCCTTACGGCCCATGGTTGGATAAAGACTAGAGGCGGTAAAGGCTCCCATATTAAAATGGAAAAGCAAGGGGAAAGACCTATCACAATCCTTCATGGTGAGCTGAATAAGTACACTGAAAGAGGGATAAGAAAGCAAGCTGGGTTGTAAAATTCAGCCCCTGCTTTTTGATATGGAGGTAGTGAAATGTTAGTTACGTATCCAGCTTTATTTTATTATGACGACACAGACGGAACAGAAGCGACTTATTTTGTCCATTTCCCAGATTTTGAATACTCAGCTACACAAGGAGAGGGGATTTCTGAGGCTTTGGCTATGGGGTCGGAGTGGCTAGGGATAACTGTTGCAGATTTGATAGAGAGTGATGGAGAGTTACCTCAGCCATCAGATATCAATAGCTTGTCTTTAATTGATAATGATCCTTTTAAAGATGATGAAGATTTCGTGTCAACCTATGACCTTGATAAATCTTTTATTTCTATGGTATCTGTTGATGTATCAGAATACCTAGGAAGTCAGGAACCCATTAAAAAGACTTTGACCATACCAAAATGGGCAGATAAGTTGGGACGAGAAATGGGACTTAACTTTTCTCAGACTTTGACAGACGCTATTGCAGATAAGAAAGTTCAAGCCTAAGATTAAGCGTGGTATCGTGGTAATAGTCAATAAAAAAGCACGTCCACTTGTGCTAGTTACTCGCCTATTGATTTTATAGATTTATTAGCCCTTTCGCGGGCTTTTTATATTGATTTTTATGAGAAATGAAGAAATCAGACTTTTAAGAAAATCACTGATACCAAGGGTTTAAATGAGGTAATATGGTATAATTAGGACATAAAATAATTTTGTGGTAAGATGGTAGTATCTATTTTAGCATATTTCCGAGCAATCGGGGCGATTAAAGAGTCGCATAGAAAGAGGACAAAATGGCAACATACGGATTTTTAGATGTTTTAGAGGAAGAGTTGGACAAGAACTTTCCCTTTGACTTTGAGATTAGCTGGGACAAACGCAACCATGCGGTAGAAGTGAGTTTTCTATTGGAAGCGCAAAATGCTGCAGGTGTGGAGATGGTGGATGAAGACGGAGAGGTTTCATCAGATGACATTCTTTTTGAGGAAGCGGTCCTTTTCTACAATCCTGCCAAGTCAACAGTCAATGAGGAAGACTATTTGACTGTTATTCCTTACCTGCCTAAAAAAGGATTTTCCCGTGAATTTTTAGCTTATTTTGCCCTTTTCCTTAAAGATACTGCTGAGGTTGGGCTAGATACCCTCATGGACTTTTTGGAAGATCCAGAAGCAGAGGAATTTGTTATGGAATGGAATCAAGAAGTCTTTGAAGAAGGAAAAGTTGGCTTGGAAGAGGGAGAATTTTATCCTTATCCAAGATACTAGGAGTTGGTTGGAGGTGTTATGAAGAAAATTGGGACTTATTTGGTTTATGTGCTAGCTGTTGTCTTTATTATGCTAGCTTTTGCTTGTGGAACAATCGCATTTGCAGAGTTGGGGTATTCCGCAGTTTTAGCCTTTACTTTTGGTTATGCCTTCGCTCTTCTAAGCATGTATTTAATCTTTATTCTTCATGAACTGGGTCATGTTTTTTGTGGCTACTTGACAGGCTATCGGCTGGTGGCTTTTGGATTAGGACATTTTATTTTGACCAAAAAGTCAGGCAGGTTTCATCTTAGTAGAACAGCCATTCTGAAAAATGTTGGTGCTCAATACATTGGTTTAAAAGAGGATGAAAGCGATCAAAGAATCATCCTGATGCTTTCAGGAGGCTTGATGGTTCATCTCGGCTTGATATTATTGGCGATAGTGTTTGGATTTTTGACAAGAAGCTGGTATTTTGCAGGGACTTGGATTTTTCTTAATTTATCTTTCTTCCTAAATAACATTTTGCCAGTCGACATCACCGATGGAGCAAAAATTTGGGAATTACTACAACACCCTGAAAATACCAAATACGCCTACCTGGTATTGAGACATTCTGCTCAAACTTTGCTTGCTCCTCAAGAATATGATTTGAAAGACTTTGTTCAAGCAGTTCCTGAGGATGCACGAGGGAGTTTTGCGGATGGTGTATTAGGTATGCAAGGTGAAGTTTCCATTTTGGAAGGGAAGGAAGAAGTAGCTAAACAGCAGTTTCAAGCATTACTTGAGAGGACAACTACTCCGATGATGCAGACAGTTGCCCAACTATCCCTGCTTCATATCGCCTTGTTGGAAGGAGATTTTGAGCAAGCGGAGCAATATGCTAGTATTCGACAGGTCAAATCGTTTCTGTCTCTCAAACTGTCCAATCTTCAAGTGATACAAGCCTGGTATCAATTAAAGGTGAAGAAAGATGTAGATCGAACTCGTAAGGCTCTCAAGATTGCTAGACAGAAAATGGATAGTAGTCGAATGTTGAGGGACGAGAAACGCTATTATGAAAACTTGTTAGCAGAGCTGGAAAAGGAAATGTTAGAAGGAACTGAAGATGGAACTAGAAATTTCTGATTTCCAAGGTTGCAAGATTGCCCTCTTTTGTGGGGATAAGCTACTGACGATTTTGCGTGATGACAAGGACGATATCCCTTGTCCCAACATGTGGGAGTTGCCAGGTGGTGGCCGTGAAGGGGACGAAAGCCCTTTTGAATGCGCTCGGCGTGAAGTTTATGAGGAACTGGGAATTCATTTAGATGAAGACTGTCTGCTTTGGAGCAAGATTTATCCTAGCGTAATTTTTAAAGGCAAGAAATCGGTCTTTATGGTTGGTCAGCTAAGACAAGAACAATTTGACAATATCATCTTCGGAGATGAAGGACAGGGTTATCAGCTGATGAATGTTGAGGAATTTCTTAGTTCCAGTCAAGTTGTGCCTCAGTTGCAAGAGAGATTAAAAGATTATTTAAAAGTAAGTGATTAGAAAGGATGGTTCAGTTACATTTCTAAACTGAACCCGCCCTAAACACTGTGCCAAAAAGATAAACTTCTCTTAGACACAAGTGTCTTCAGAGAATTTCCTATTTTGGTTTTGTGTTTTACGGGCTTGGTATTAATAATGGAAACATGGCAAGAGTTAAAAGTTACAGTGAAGCGTGAGGGAGAGGAGTTGGTTTCCAATCTCTTGATTGAGCTGGGAGCGCAAGGAGTCGCAATCGAAGACAGTATGGACTATGTGGGAAATGTGGACCGCTTTGGAGAGATTTTCCCAGAGGTGGAGCAGCAAGAAGAAATCGTAGTGACAGCCTACTACCCTGACACGGTGGATGTGACAGTGGTTGAGGCGGATTTGCAGGCTCGTCTAGCAGAATTGACAGATTTTATGGATTTGGGAGAGTTAAAAATAGGTACGACTGCCTTGGCTGAGGAAGACTGGGCAGACAACTGGAAGAAATACTATGAACCTGCTCGCATCACTCATGATTTGACCATCGTTCCCTCTTGGACAGACTATGAGGCGACTGCGGGAGAAAAAATTATCAAGCTGGATCCTGGCATGGCTTTTGGTACGGGAACCCACCCAACTACCAAGATGAGCCTTTTTGCCTTGGAACAGGTTCTTCGTGGTGGCGAAACGGTGCTAGATGTGGGAACTGGTTCAGGGGTTCTCTCTATTGCCAGCTCGCTTCTGGGGGCTAAAGAAATTTTCGCCTATGACCTGGATGATGTGGCAGTTCGTGTGGCTCAGGAAAATATTGAGCTCAACCCTGGAATGGAAAATATCCATGTAGCGGCAGGCGATTTGCTTAAAGGCGTGGAGATTGAAGCAGATGTCATCGTGGCAAACATCTTGGCGGATATCCTCATTCATCTGACAGAGGATGCTTATCGCTTGGTTAAGGATGAAGGTTACCTGATCATGAGTGGCATTATCAAGGATAAGTGGGATATGGTGCGCGAGTTGGCTGAATCAGCTGGATTTTTCCTCGAAACTCACATGGTTCAAGGGGAATGGAATACCTGTGTCTTTAAGAAAACCAAGGATATCTCTGGTGTGATTGGAGGCTAGCATGCAGCAGTATTTTGTAAAAGGCAGTGCTATCTCTCCTGTCACTATCGAGGACAAGGAAACCAGCAAGCATATGTTTCAGGTTATGCGCTTGAAAGAAGATGATGAGGTTACTTTGGTCTTTGAGGATGGCATCAAGCGCTTGGCGCGCGTGCTGGATGTGGAAGCCCGTCAGTTTGAGTTGATCCAAGAATTGGCTGACAATGCGGAACTGCCAGTCCAAGTGACCATCGCATCTGGATTTCCCAAGGGAGACAAGTTGGAGTTCATCGCTCAAAAAGTAACCGAACTGGGTGCTAGCCAAATCTGGGCCTTTCCTGCAGACTGGTCAGTTGCCAAGTGGGATGGCAAGAAATTGGGTAAAAAAGTTGAAAAACTAGAAAAAATTGCCCTTGGAGCAGCCGAGCAAAGCAAGCGTAATATTGTACCAAGTATTAAACTTTTCGAGAAAAAAGCAGATTTTCTAGCTCAGCTGGACCAGTTTGACTCTATCATAGTAGCCTATGAAGAATCGGCTAAAGAAGGAGAAGCTGCTGCGCTTTTACAAGCAGTTACTGGACTCGAGAAGGGAAATAAATTGCTCTTTATCTTTGGTCCAGAAGGCGGTCTCTCACCTGCAGAAATTGAGAGTTTTGAAGCTAAGGGAGCGGTTCTTGCAGGACTTGGTCCTCGTATTTTGCGAGCAGAAACAGCACCACTTTACGCTTTATCAGCCCTTAGTGTTTTATTAGAATTAGAGAAATAAGAGGAAGAAAATGGAACAAAAACACCGTTCAGAGTTTCCAGAAAAGGAACTTTGGGATTTAACAGCTCTATACCAAGACCGTGAAGATTTCTTGCGTGCAATCGAGAAGGCTCGCGAAGACATCAATCAATTTAGCCGTGATTACAAGGGTAATCTTCATACTTTTGAGGATTTTGAAAAGGCCTTTGCGGAATTGGAACAAATCTACATCCAGATGAGCCATATTGGTAACTATGGTTTTATGCCGCAGACGACAGACTATAGCAATGATGAATTTGCCAATATTGCCCAAGCTGGGATGGAATTTGAAACAGATGCCAGCGTAGTATTGACCTTTTTTGACGATGCTTTGGTAGAAGCTGATAAGGAAGTCTTGGACCGTTTGGGTGAATTACCACATTTGACCGCAGCTATTCGTCAGGCAAAAATCAAAAAAGCCCACTATCTAGGGGCTGATGTGGAAAAAGCCTTGACCAATCTGGGTGAAGTTTTCTACAGTCCGCAGGATATTTATACTAAGATGCGTGCTGGGGATTTTGAAATGGCTGACTTTGAAGCCCATGGCAAGACCTACAAAAACAGCTTTGTGACCTATGAGAATTTCTACCAAAACCATGAGGACGCTGAGGTTCGTGAAAAATCTTTCCGTTCCTTCTCAGAAGGTCTTCGTAAGCACCAAAATACGGCTGCAGCAGCCTATCTAGCCCAAGTCAAGTCTGAAAAACTATTGGCAGATATGAAGGGCTACGAATCAGTTTTTGATTATCTTCTAGCTGAGCAGGAAGTGGACCGTGCCATGTTTGACCGCCAGATTGACCTCATCATGAAGGATTTTGCACCAGTCGCTCAGAGATACCTCAAGCATGTTGCCAAGGTTAATGGTCTTGAAAAGATGACCTTTGCAGACTGGAAATTGGATTTGGATAGTGCCCTCAATCCTCAAGTGACCATTGACGACGCCTATGATTTGGTCATGAAGTCGGTAGAACCTTTGGGACAAGAATATTGTCAGGAAGTTGCTCGCTATCAAGAAGAGCGCTGGGTGGACTTTGCTGCCAATAGTGGCAAGGATTCCGGAGGTTATGCGGCGGATCCATATCGCGTGCACCCTTATGTCCTCATGAGCTGGACAGGTCGTTTGAGCGATGTCTATACCTTGATTCATGAAATCGGGCATTCTGGTCAATTCATCTTTTCAGACAATCATCAGAGTTACTTCAATGCTCACATGTCGACCTACTATGTCGAAGCGCCGTCAACTTTCAATGAATTGCTACTCAGTGACTACTTGGAGCACCAATCTGACGACCCTCGTCAAAAACGCTTCGCTCTGGCTCACCGCTTGACAGACACCTACTTCCATAACTTTATCACTCACCTTTTGGAAGCAGCCTTCCAGCGTAAGGTGTATACATTGATTGAAGAAGGGGAGACCTTTGGAGCAAGCAAACTCAACAGTATTATGAAGGAAGTTTTGACGGATTTCTGGGGAGATGCCATTGAAATTGACGATGATGCAGCTTTGACTTGGATGCGTCAAGCTCACTACTACATGGGCTTGTATAGTTACACTTACTCAGCTGGACTAGTCATCTCGACTGCTGGTTACCTTCATCTAAAAAATTCAGAAACTGGAGCTGAAGACTGGCTCAAACTTCTCAAATCAGGTGGTAGTAAGACACCACTTGAGTCAGCCATGATTATCGGAGCGGATATTTCAACAGATAAACCACTTCGTGATACCATCCAATTCTTGTCTGATACGGTTGATCAGATTATCGCCTACAGTGCCCAGTTGGGAGAGTAAGGGGAATAGAGAGGTTGTTATAGAATTGGTATGGACAGTTATTTGCTTAAAAATCTATGTTTAAATCCCCCACTCCTTTTCGAGGAATTCTTTGCCCTGCTCTGTAATGGTAAGTGAACGTGGCGTTTGTGCAGGGATGACCAATTGTTTTTCACTGAAAAATTCTAAAAGAGCATTGCCGAGAGCTCCGCCGACATGATTTTTACGTTCGCTCCAATCCAAACATTTAGGGCAAAATTTCCGTTTTTTCTTTTTCAATTCATCCGTATCAATGTGTAATTTTCTTTGGAAATAAGACTTCCCAGCTTCAGTGAGTTGGAAGTCTTTTTCTGATTCGCTGAGGAGATTTTCTTGCAAGAGATAATTGGTAATGGAAATGCCAAGCTCACCAGCAATATGGTCATAGCAGGTGCGAGCGACCTTTAATTCCTTTTTGTGAATGTGTTGTTTATAACTTTTGACATCACGCTGAGGAGAGTAGAAGCTGAGAAATTCCAGCATTTCTGCAATGGCAGCACTTTTTAAAGAATAATAATGAAAACGTCCATAGGTTTGTAGAGTGGTTACCTGTGCTTCGGTAAGTAATTTGAGGTGATAGCTGACAGTATGTTGCTTGATTTTGGTAAAGCTGGCAATTTCGTTAACCGTGTGAGCTTTTCCATCCATTAGAATATCTAAAATGTGCATCCGAGAAGGGTCTGATAAGAGTTTTGTGATGATGAAAATATCTGGTTCCATAAAAATTTTCTCCAAATTTCACATATCGATGATTTTCTATCTTTTATTATACTATAATTAAAGCACAAGATAAATAGATTTTTAAAATGTTTTACTAGAGAATATTTTAAATTTTATTGTCTGAGTTTAAATGGAGGTAAAATTACAAAAGTAATTGCAGCAGTATCCACAGTTGAAGGACGTTAATCTTAAGATTACATTCTCAACATTTTTTCAAAAGTGAATGGATTTTTCCATTCCTTTTGTCTATTTTAGGAGGAAATAGAATTGAATTTACCTAAAATTAAAGATATTCATAGTGTCCTATTTTTAAAGGATAAAATTAGATTAGGTATAGGAAAAGATTATGGTATTGAGATTGAGAATCTGGATGAGAAGTATACTCAGCTCATTAAGCTTCTCGATGGACAATACACAATCAATGAAATTTGTAGCTTAGTTGATAGCTTGTCCCCTAATGAGGTAGAAGAAAGTATTTCTTTACTAGATACACTAGGGTATTTGGAGGATAATTTTGTTACTACAACTGAATTAACTTCAGAAGAATTGGACAGATATTCCGTAAATCTTAACTTTTTTAATACTTTAGATACATTATCTTTAACAAAATATGATTATCAGTTAAAATTAAAAAAGACGCGTATTTTGATCTTAGGTATTGGTGGTATAGGAAGTAATATCTGTCTAGCATTGGCTGAATTAGGTATAGGGCATATTACAGCAGTTGATTTTGATACGGTAGAAGCTAGTAATCTCAATAGACAAATTTTGTATTCGACATCTGATATTGGAAAAAGAAAAGTAGAGGCTGCAAAAGAGTCGCTTAGAAAGTTTAATCCTTTAATTGAATTTGAGGTACTTGATAAAGAGATAGGTTCAAAAGAGGATGTTGATGAGTTAATAAAAACTTCAAAATGTGATATCGTAGTAAATGTTGCAGATTATCCAACAGGCTATATTGATTTTTGGGTCAATGAAGCTTGTGTTCAATACAATAAATTATGTCTGTCTGCTGTGGTGGGTAAGAAAAATGGGAAAGTATATTCAATTATTCCGTATAAAGCAGCGTGCTATTACTGTCAGTTTTTAGAGGATTTGGAAAAAATTCCTGAGTATGCTGAGGAGTTGGAGACTGTTCGTACGATGACAAATTCATTGGAACTAGAGATGTTCAGAACTCCGAATGGTGCTTTAGGTTCTGCTTGTCTATTTCAAGGGTATTTTATTTCGTTTGAAATTTTAAGATATATTTTTTGGGGATACGAAGCATTGCTAACATTTAATAAAAGATTCTCAATTGACTTTATAACATTCGAACAACATTTTGATGAATTAACAAAGTATCCAACATGCTCTATTTGTGGGGGAAAGAAAGAGTGAAGAAGTTAAGTGTTAAAAATCTAAAAAAGCAATATGGTTCTTATGAAGCTGTCAAGGGAATTAGCTTTGAATTGGGAGAAGGAGAGTGTTTGGGTATCTTGGGAATCAACGGTGCTGGCAAAACATCCACTTTAAAGATGATTTACTCACTGACCTCAATTTCCTCAGGAGAGATTGATATCTTGGGGCAAAATATTGAAACCAATCGTCGTAAGAGTAAATCTTGTCTGGGTATTGTAGGGCAGGAGGATATGCTGGACATGACCTTGAATGTTTATGATAATCTTTTTGCTCACGGTCTATGTTATGGTATCTCATCTGTCGAACTTAGGAAGAGAATCGATTCTCTCTTGGATTTTGTTCAACTGAGCAAACATGCGCAAAAGATGGTGAATCAACTGTCGGGTGGGATGCGACGACGTCTTGTCTTGGCAAGAGCTCTCATCAATCGGCCTGATATTATCATTTTAGATGAACCGACAGTTGGTTTAGACATTCAATCCCGCAATATTATTTGGGATAAACTTTTGGAGTTGAAGGAATTAGGTGTTTCCATCATTATTACTTCCCACTATATGAATGAGATTGAATATTTGACAGATAGGGTGCTGATGCTCCACCAAGGGACTATCAAAGAAGAAGGAACTGTAGAAGACTTGCTCATCCAGTATGATGCTGACAACCTTGAGACGCTTTTTTTGGGGTTGACTGGGACAGAGAAGGAGGACTTGCATGTTTAAGTTATCATTTCAGTCCATCGGACACGTTGTGGTACGCAACTACATGAGTTTTAGAAATTTATTTAAAATTTCAATTGTCCCCAACCTTATCGACCCCCTCTTTTATCTTTTAGCAATGGGATTTGGAGTTGGTGCCTATTTGACGCATGTTAACGGTATGCTCTACCGTGATTTTGTCATTACAGGTTTAATTGCTGCGACTGCCATGTCTGCGGCCACCGCAGAAACAACGGTCAATGCCTTTATCCGGTATAAGATTGAAAAGACTTATGATGCTATGTTGATGACGCCAATCAATACGAGTGATATTGTGGTGGGTCAGGCTATCTGGGCAGGTATTCGTGCAGTGATTTTCGGTGGGATTTTTTGGCTGATTTCCATGCTTATCACAGCGCATTTTCATGTCTTGATGTTATTGATTCCTCTGATTTTATTTATAGTGGGTTATTTGTTTGGTGTTTTAGGACTAATCTTTACCTACTTGGCACCGTCTAGGGAATTTCTGAATTACTACAATGTTTTGGTAATCCGTCCTCTTTATATGTTTTCAGATACCTTCTTTCCCATTACTTCCTTGCCCCCAATACTTGGTGATTTGACTTGGTTTTCTCCCTTGTATCACGCTACCCGCATGATTCGTATTATATGGGGAGGTGAGGTGACAGGTTTGTATCTTCATCTTATCTGGTTGATAGCCTTGGCGCTCTTGATAACGGTGCTTCCTATGTATATGTTACATCGTAGATATTATAGATAGTCTAATTATTTGTGATGTTGTAGTCATATTCTAATTTATACTAAACGTTATTCGAATTTGGACAGGTATGGGAACTGTGCCTATCAATATTGTAATGTATTGAAGTTGAAATGGTACGGTTCAGTTTTTAAAATATTGTTAGAAATTGTTTTAAATTCCCTAATCAATTTGTATAGTTTTTATTTCATTGCCAAATTTCAAGTTCTCCATCAAGAAGTCTTCTCTGGGGGACTTGTAGTTCAAGTGTTTTTTAGGATAGTTATTAATCCAATTTTCGATGAATGCGACTTCTTTGGGAGTCGTTTTCTTAGTTCCTTTAGGTAACCATCTCCGAATGAGCCTATTGTGATTCTCATTAGTTCCCCTTTCCCAAGAGACATAGGGGGGTGCATAATAGATATGCTCCTTATAGAGCTGTAATCAAGAAAACACGACATTTTTTAAAAACAGATATGGGAACACATAGAGT
>NZ_VMLH01000134.1:0-479 GCF_013276595.1 Streptococcus sp. 10824 | reverse complement strand
ACAACTAACAGAAATTCAGGAATTTGTTAAAACCTATAAGGTTAAAACGATTTTTACAGAAAGTAACGCTTCTTCAAAAGTAGCTGAAACTCTTGTCAAATCAACAGGTGTAGGTCTTAAAACTCTGAATCCTTTAGAGGCAGACCCACAAAATGACAACGCATAATAGATATGTTCCTCAGAAAATACATCAGACAAGCGGTTAAATTCTGTACCATTATCTGCCGTGATGGACAGAATCTTGTCTTGTTTTAAGATGAGTTTTAAAGCCTGATTGACCGCCTCAGCACTTTTATTTGGAATCAATCGGATAATTTGATGCCTAGTCCTTCGATCAGTTAAGACCAGTAAACAATAATTTTTCACCCTTGTAAGCAGAACCGTATCAATCTCATAATGCCCATTCTCCAATCGCAGATTGATAGCTTCAGGACGCTGTTCGATAGATTGACCAGGGGGGTTAAAATTGGTGCTAGCTT
>NZ_VMLH01000133.1:0-367 GCF_013276595.1 Streptococcus sp. 10824 | reverse complement strand
CTGTTGTGATTCTCATTAGTTCCCCTTTCCCAAGAGGCATAGGGGTGCGCATAATAGATATGTTCCTCAGAAAATACATCAGACAAGCGGTTAAATTCTGTACCATTATCTGCCGTGATGGACAGAATCTTGTCTTGTTTTAAGATGAGTTTTAAAGCCTGATTGACCGCCTCAGCACTTTTATTTGGAATCAATCGGATAATTTGATGCCTAGTCCTTCGATCAGTTAAGACCAGTAAACAATAATTTTTCACTCTTGTAAGCAGAACCGTATCAATCTCATAATGCCCATTCTCCAATCGCAGATTGATAGCTTCAGGACGCTGTTCGATAGATTGACCAGGGGGTTTAAAATTGGTGCTAGCTT
>NZ_VMLH01000132.1:0-411 GCF_013276595.1 Streptococcus sp. 10824 | reverse complement strand
TGGCTGTTGGGTTAGCTTTCGAAACGGCTTCTTTAACTTTGGCTTTTTCGGCTTCTGTTAAATGCGCTGGGTCTGCTACTGGCGTTACCTCTACCTTAGATTTCTCTACGGTTTCTGTCGATGGAATTTCTTTAGTTGTTCCATCTGGTAATGTGACAGTTACGTCTCCATTGTCTTTTACAACTACGTTGGTGGCTGTTGGGTTAGCTTTCGAAACGGCTTCTTTAACTTTGGCTTTTTCGGCTTCTGTTAAATGCGCTGGGTCTGCTACTGGTGTTACCTCTACCTTAGATTTCTCTACGGTTTCTGTCGATGGAATTTCTTTAGTTGTTCCATCTGGTAATGTGACAGTTACGTCTCCATTGTCTTTTACAACTACGTTGGTGGCTGTTGGGTTAGCTTTCGAAACGG
>NZ_VMLH01000131.1:0-17769 GCF_013276595.1 Streptococcus sp. 10824 | reverse complement strand
TACTTCTAAAACATTGTTAGAAATCGATTTGACTGTCTTGATTGATTTGTCCTGTTCTTATTTCATTTCACTATGAAAACGTTTAAAATATTTTCAACAACCTATCGAAATCATCGTAAACGCTTCGGATTACGAATGAATTTGATTGCTGGTATTATCAATCATGAACTAGGATTCTAGTTTTGCAGGAAGTCTAATAAATATAAACCGTAAATATGCCTGCCTGCTTTTGCTATCATGGTTTGGCTACCTATCCCAAGTTCGGATAAAAATACTTTCAAGTATTTATTCAATCCATAATTTGTAGAAAGTTTATACCTTCTATCACAAGAGACCAAATCATATTTCTTTAATTCTTCACGATTATAAAGAACCTTATCTTGTTCCTCTTTCAATGCATCCAATACAGATATTAAATCTTCATCAATAATAATTTCTCTTATGGAAGTATTCGTTTTTTGAGGAATAAAATTTGTCGATTTCTAGCAAATCTTCCATACGTTTTTAGAGTTTCTCTTTCATTCTCTATTTTATAATTCACCTTCTAATTCTCTTATACTCGAGTGTAAAGATTCTTTCGTTTTGGGAACAGATTCCTTCAATATACCCTCTATAATTTTAAAATTTAAGTTAGAATAATTATGATAAATAAAATTTCTAAAACCTTTTATCTGAGTCCAGTTTATCCTATCTGAATACTTCTGTTTTACTTCCTCTGATAATTTGCCTAACGATAACTGTTCTCCTACCTGTCCTAAATTCATAGCGATAGAATCAACTACCATATCATCATCTAAAGGTAAATTATATCTTCTTGCTTTATACAAAACAGCATCGGCCTTATCAAGATATAAAACCATATCCTTCAAATATGCTATATCAGTTTCAAGAGATTGACTTCTCATAAATAACCTCTCTATCATTCAAAAAATTTTTCTTGACTAACTTCCCAATGTTTGTTTTTGGAGAAAGTAAATCACTAACCAATAGAATATCTATATTACCATCAAAAATAGTCAAAAGTCTACCATATACATCAAAATATATAGAATCATCCTCTAACTCCAAAGCAATATCAACATCACTTTTCCCATCAGCTTCGCCCCTAGCATAAGAGCCAAATAGATAAATTTTAGATAAATCATATTGTTTAGCAACAGGAACAATTTTTTCCTTTATCTGATCTATTGTATAAACCATAACCGAACCCCTTTAGATTATATCTATCCACACTTTTATTTCACCTTACTCAGAATCAAGTTTAACTTCAAAAGGAATACTTCTTGTCAACACACTTTGCTTCAAAAATAACTTCACAGCAGTTGACATATCCAACCCCAACTCATTAAAAATCGCAGTCGCTTCTTTTTTCAATTCATCATCTACTCTTACAGCAATTTGTGACATAGCATTTCTCCTTTTCTTCTTGTATATCTATTGTATCACTTTTACCAATACATATCAAACTTATTCCCTAATAAATACAGTCTTTAAATTTAAACTTGCAACTTCTTCTCTAATGCTTGTGCCAAAACTTCTGAATAGTTAATCTTTTCTCGATCAGCAAGACGAACTAGCCATTCAGGAACGGTCACGTTCTTTCTAATCGCCTTGTTACTTCTCACAAAAGGCGCAGGATCAACTTGAATCATTGATACAAAACCATCTGAAACTTCAATCTTTAAAATATCACTTGGAGTAGGCAACGCCATCCCTTCATCGATATAAGAAGCTAAAACATTTTCAAGCATTTCTCGAGCATTTTTCATCGCTTCTTCGATATTTTTTCCTTCTGTACCACCACCAAATTCTGGAAATTCTACCCAATATCCTGTTCCTTCTTTATGAAAAATAGCTGGATACGTTTTTAACATTCTACTACCCCCAACATTCTACTACCTCTGATGTAAAAAGACTTAGGAAAGTAAAAATTACAATCCTAAATCTTTGAGAATCTTTCTCTCCAATCCCTTTCCCAAATCTTCATTTCCATGAACTGGAATCGTGACAAGATAAGAAAAACCCTCTTTCTTAAAATGATGATGACTTCCTCTTTGACGAACTTCAACCCATCCATTCTCAAGAGCTAGTTTCACCATTTCTTTACCTGTAAGTGGCATATATATTCGTTACCTCCTTACACTTACTATTATACGCATTATGTGTATAATAGTCAAATTAAAACAAACCACTTTTTCTCAATAACTACAAAATAAAATAGACCAGCTTCCTGATCTACTTTATTCTATATTCATTGACTTTTGGTCAAATTTTGGTCACACTTTGGTCAAAGATTCCAAAAATACTAACCTATTTAAAAAAACTAAATTGTGATGATTGCCTACAAATAAACACTTTGAATATTCTTTATGTTTCTTTACGCTTCTTATTATGCCCCCTGCAGGAATCGAACCTGCAACTACTCCTTAGGAGGGAGTTGTTATATCCATTGAACTAAGGGAGCTAGATAAAAACTCTGCTGAAAAAGCAGAGTTTTAGTCGAATTAACGACGGATTTCTTTGATACGAGCTGCCTTACCTTGAAGAGCACGCAAGTAGTACAATTTCGCACGACGTACTTTACCGTAACGAACAACTTCGATTTTTTCAACACGTGGAGTGTGGATGGGGAAGATACGCTCAACACCTACACCGTTAGAGATTTTACGAACTGTGTAGTTTTCTGAGATACCAGCACCTTTACGTGCGATAACAACACCTTCAAAAATCTGGATACGTTCACGGTTACCTTCGACAACTTTCGCGTGTACACGAACAGTGTCACCAGGACGGAATGATGGGATATCTGTACGAAGTTGACCTTCAGTCAAGCTTTGGATTAATGGATTCATTTTATTCTCCTATCTTTGTCAATCTTGAAGAATCTTCCTCAGCGGATAAACTGTATTTTTGTGCGTCCATTACACACAAGATACAGTTTACCAAATTTCCACAAAAAAGTAAAGAAATTTATAGCAGAATTCCTAAAAAAATCGCAATCAAACCACCGAGGTAGGTCAAAGCTAAATAAGAATAAAATCCCTTCCTATCACTTAGCAGTCTTTGCAGTTCGTCATTCAAGGTCGAAAAAGTTGTCAAACCTCCACAAAATCCTGTTGCTAAAATAGCATAGACTTCCTTAGACTCCACATGATTGTAGAATAATCCAATTAAAAAACAACCTAGAAGATTGACTATGAGCGTTCCGAGGGGCAATTTAGAAGTTTGATTATAGCGGGAAAAGAAATAGCGCACTAAAGCTCCGAAACCACAAGCAATTGCAAGGTAGACCATTACCATTTCTTCCTCCCTAGAAAATAAGCTAAGAGTAGGCCTCCACCGATGCTCAAAAGCAAATACAGGACTAAACTAAGATAACGCCCTGTATCAAGCAGCTTCACAGTATCAAGCATTAGGCTGGAAAAAGTTGTTAAACCTCCACAAAAGCCCGTCCCTAGTGCTAAAATCAAGCCCTTACTAGTCCCCTTATAGACCAGATATCCCTTGACAAGATAAATCAAGCAGAAAATTCCCAGATAGTTGACAAAGAGAGTGCCCCAAGGAAAGTCAGGACTGGCTGATAACCAAGTAGAAACAAGGTAGCGCACAAGTCCGCCCAACATAGCAGCTATAAAAATGCCTAGCGGATAAAATTGTTCTTTTTTCATTTGATATTCTGATTCTGATAATCACGCGAACGTTTGAGTATGTCCGAAAAAGTCGCGACAATAGTTTCCTGATAGCGCTTATCTCCTACACGACTTCTAACCTTTTCAAAAATAACCGCTTCTCTCTTGGTATCTAAAATCGGTTTACCTGAAGCTTTCTTATAGGCAACTACACCCTCAACCAAATGCATTCGTTCTTCTAAGAGCTTGACGATTTGGTCGTCGATTTGATCAATTTCTTGACGAATACTATCTAAATCCATACAGTCTCCTCCTTTATTTGAATTATTGTATCAAAAAGCCACCAAATAGGCTAGTAAAATCCTAACTCACGATAAGAAAAATGCACTGATTGATTACATCAGCGCACGTTTATACTTATCCTACTTTAGCAGCCAATTCTTCTGCGAATTGTTCCAAGCGCTCAATGTCTTCTTCCTCAGCAGAGAGATCAACTTTAACACATTCTGAACCTTTTTCTGCTCCTGTCGAAACAAAAACACGATCAAAGTCATCAACAGCCTTACAGAATTCATCGTAGAAGGTATCTCCTGAACCAACCACTCCGTAGATTTTGCCATTCAAGTTGAGATCTGCTAGGTCTTCGTAGAAGTCCATCATCTCATCTGGCAATTCACCATCACCATAAGTATAGGTCGCAACGATAGCGATGTCAGCTTCCAAGAAGTCTGAAGCGTCAACAGTTGTACATTCATCAACATCGACATCCAAGCCCAAGTCACGTAATTTGTCTGCTACAATATCTGCAATTTCTTCGGTATTACCGGTCATACTGGCAAATACAATTTTTGCTAATACCATATCGTCCTCCTCAATTTATCTTTCTCCATTATATCACATCTTTTTCATTTTAAAAATAAAAATTCTTGTGCTACAATGAAATGAGAAAGAATTGAGGTTATTTATGGAAATTTGCCATCAAATTTTAGAAAAAATCAAAGAATACGACACGATTATCATTCATCGTCATATGAAACCAGACCCTGATGCCTTGGGAAGTCAAGTGGGCTTGAAAGCCTTGCTGGAATATCATTTCCCTGAAAAAAACATCAAAGCCGTAGGTTATGATGAACCGACTCTTACTTGGATGGCTGAGATGGATCTTGTTGAAGATAGTGCCTACCAGAGCGCACTTGTCATCGTCTGTGATACGGCGAATACTGCTCGTATCGATGATAGGCGCTATAGTCAAGGTGATTTTCTCATTAAGATTGACCACCATCCAAATGATGATGTATACGGTAACCTATCTTGGGTAGATACTAGTTCAAGTAGCGCTAGCGAGATGATTACCCTATTTGCCCAAACAACCCAACTGGCCTTGTCAGATCGAGCTGCTGAGTTGCTCTTTGCAGGAATTGTTGGTGATACAGGTCGCTTCCTCTACCCTTCTACCACTGCACGGACTCTTCGTCTGGCTGCCTATCTAAGAGAACAGAACTTTGACTTTGCGGCTCTCACTCGCAAAATGGACACTATGAGTTACAAAATTGCTAAACTTCAAGGCTACATCTACGACCATCTGGAAGTGGATGAAAATGGTGCAGCGCGAGTTATCCTGAGTCAAGAAGTCTTGAAACAATTTAATGTTACCGATGCTGAAACTGCAGCCATTGTCGGTGCACCTGGACGCATTGATAGTGTTAGTCTCTGGGGAATTTTTGTGGAGCAGGCTGTTGGCCACTACCGCGTTCGCTTACGCAGTAAAATTCATCCTATCAATGAAATTGCCAAAGAACATGATGGTGGAGGCCATCCTCTAGCAAGCGGTGCCAATTCCTATAGCCTAGAGGAAAACGAAATCATCTACCAAAAGTTAAAAAACTTGCTTAAAAACTGATAAAATACTTGCCAAACTTTTCAGAATCTGATAGACTAGTATAGTAACAATCTATGGCTCGCAAAGAGACCATGGCAGAAAGGAAATATTGCAAAATGAAAAAAGATATCCATCCAGAATATCGCCCAGTTGTCTTCATGGACACAACTACTGGTTACCAATTCCTTAGCGGTTCAACAAAACGCTCTAACGAAACAGTTGAGTTCGAAGGCGAAACTTACCCATTGATCCGTGTGGAAATTTCATCAGACTCACACCCATTCTACACTGGACGTCAAAAGTTCACTCAAGCAGATGGACGCGTGGATCGTTTCAACAAAAAATACGGTCTCAAATAATGAGAAAAAGACAGCTTCGGCTGTTCTTTTTTGTTTCTTGAAATCAACTGCTGTTTTCATGTTCCAAACTAAAAAAACTTTACACTCTCGATAGTTTCTAGAGTACAAAGTTTTCTCTTGCCTAAAAAATATAAAAGATATATACTAGCTATATATAGCATAGATTGGAGATATACCATGACGACATCACTTACTAAGCAATACAATTTTAAAATCAATGAGTCATCAATGGAACAAGCTAGAGCTATCATCAAGGAAAAAGGAATGACTATGACGGATGCTATTAGTCTTTTTATCGAGCAGATTGTTCTCGAACAGGATTTACCAATAAAAACTGCAGAAGATATACATCGTGAGCGATTGATTCAGGAACTACAAGCCCAATCTGAACGCTCCTTAAGAGAATACGAATCCGGACAAGGAACTTCCCTAGACAATATGAGGCTACGATATGGCTTATAAAGTGAGTCTTTCTACTGAAGTGAGTCAGGCAATTGACAATATCCATGACTACATTACTACTGTTCTTTTATCACCTCAGTCTGCTAAGAATACTGTAGCCAGAATTTTAGACGGCTTAAAAAGTTTAGAAACTTTTCCTGAAGCTGGCTTTGATGCAGATGAAAAAATCGAACTAAAAATCAACAGTAAGTACCCTACGCGAGGAAAAATTATCGGTCAGTATATCTTGCTTTACTTTATCGACCAGACTCAAAGAACTGTTTTTCTTTCCCACTTATTTCACACCAAAAGTGACTATCTTACCTTGCTCCAAAGCAAAAATAACAAAAACTCAAAATCATCATTTTAATGTCCACCACTCTCTTAATAACCTTGTACTTATAAGGAACACAGTCTTCATTTTAACTAAAAAATAAAAAAACTTTGCACTCTAGCTAGCCACGCGATGGCTTCCAGAGTACAAAGTTTTTTATTAGACAAGGTTTAGTCTTCCTTATCTTGATTTTCAGCTCCTTTAACTGCTTTTTTAAATTCAGATAGCATTTTACCGATTGACTCGCCTAGTTCAGGCAATCGTTTTGGTCCAAATATCAAGAGAGCTCCTAAAACGATGATAATCAATCCTGGTGCTCCAATATCACGTAAGATTCCCATTCCTCTCTCCTTTCTGCTTGCGTTTCATAATGTGTTTGCTAATAGCAATACTTAATTCATAGAGTAATATCAAGGGGGCAGTCATTGCCAAATCGCTGACAAAGTCAGCTGGTGTTAAGATGACTGCGAGTACCAATAAGATAAAATAGGCATATCGGCGATAAGCAGTCAATAATTCTGGTCCAATGAGTCCAATCGACGTCAAAAAGGCAATGATAACTGGCAATTCAAAAATCAGAGCCAAAGGCAAGGTCGTTTGAAAAACAAAAGACAGATAATTTTGGGCGGTTAACTGCGTTTCAAATAGACCTTCTCCCAACCCTAATAAAACCTGAAGTAAGGCCGGTGTTACAAAGTAAAAACCAAAAGCCAGTCCAACTAGAAAACAAAGGAAACTAGCTGGAATATAGGCAAAGACAGCTCTAGCTTCTTCCTTCTTTAAACCGGGTTTAATGAAAGACCAAATATGATACACCGTGTAAGGCAAGGTGATAGTAAAGGCCATCAGACTAGCCAAACGTATGTAAATCCATAAAATATCATTAGGCCCTAAAACAATCAACTTTTGCTGAAAAGATTGGGTCACATACTGGTAAATCTGGTCTGCAAACAGCAGAGAAACAGAGAATACCAAAAAGAAACAAATGACTACTGCCAATAGTCTCTTTCTAAATTCTACCAGATGTTCAACGATTGTCAATTCTTTTCTATCCATTTATTTTTCACCCTGTCTAAAAGTGACAATCAAGACAATAATAACAAAGACTAGCTGGCTAACCAAGCCTTCCCAACTTGGATAAATTCCAAGCAAGTCGATCGTTGGAAAGCCTGTCACTAAGTGATTTGGTGCCATATTGGTCAACTGAAGAGCATGGATACTAACCCCCAGCATCTTGAAGGCTAGGGCATAAATCATCCAAGTCAGGATAAAGAAGACCTTATGTGGCAGGAAGAATTGACTGGCCTTGTTCATCACAAGGGCAATAATTACCAGAACCAGCAAGGCAAGTGAAATTCCCAAGACAAATTCAAAACTGGAAATTCTTGGTAAAATCCCAACATAAAAGAGAATGGTTTCTGCTCCCTCACGGAAAACAGCTAGAAAACTGAGGGCAAACATGGAAATAAAGGAGCCTGTTTTGGTCACTGTTTCCATTTGTGACTCCATAAAGGTATTCCATTTTTTGACCGAGGATTTGCTGTGGAGCCAGATTCCAATCAAAATCATCATAGCTACTGCAAAAATTCCCACTGCTCCTTCGATGATTTCACGATTGGAGCCTGATGTTACTGCTGGAAAGGCAATTTGCAGGATAAAAGCAATAAGGAGACTAGCCATGATTCCAGTGATAGCACCACCATAAACCCACTTGAGTCCCTTTCGCATCTTGGCTGCTTTCAAGGTCGTCACCAAGGCCATGACGATTAAGAGGGCCTCTACTCCTTCTCTTAGAAGAATCAGCATAGCATCAAAGGCATTGTAACGTGCGCTAGTATCAATTTGTGATAAATCTGCAATCAGTTTTTCTAATTTTTCTTGGTATTCCTTCTCACTTCCCTTGACCATAATCACAGGGCTTTCACTTTCCACTCGAGTATAGAGGGAAGGATTGGTCGTGCTAACAGAACCTTCAATCGTTGGCCAGATAGTAATAAATTCCTTCATACTGGCTGCTCCTGATGCTTGGTCACCAGCTTGGAATTGTTCCAAATCCTTTGTCAAAAGGGCAATGCCGTCTTTGAGACTTAAATCAGAAGATGCTTCTGCAACTTCTTTTCCACTCACAAAATCATCAATAGCCTTTTTTAAGTCCTCAAAGGAAGTCTGGATGGAGTTGAAATCTGTAGGCTCGGTTTCCATGCTACTACGCAGGAAGGAAATAGCTGTTTCAACACGTCCATAATGGGCCGTACTATTGTCACGAACCACACTTTCATTGATGGTCCAAGTGGAATTCATTTTCTTAAAGGCCTCTCGGACCTTTTCCAAATCTTTGGAAGTAATAGCCTGTTCCAAGGCTTCAAAACGTAGACTCAGACGGTTTAGCAATTTTTCCTTTTCCGCATCTAGGTCAATAGGATTTTGTTCTTTTTCAAAAGCTAATAGGGCTGCAGAAATTTCGGTGAGTTTGTCTTCAGTAATCTCGCCTGATTGAGCTAACTTTTCCTTAACAACTTTACCAGCCTCAGAATTGCTGTCTTCTACTCTTTCGAAGTCTGATGCCATCTCCTGAACGAGTTTCTGAGCCTCAGACTGACTCCCATTTTTGACCGCTTTAGAAGCATCTGTGATTTTCACAAAGTAAGAACTCAAGCTTTCTTGGGCACCTACTGGGGAAAGAATTAAAAATGACAAAGCTAAAACTAGTAACCAGCTTCTAGCCTTCCAATAATTTCTGACCAATGTAGCCTCCTTTCTCCACACCACCAAAGCAAGCAAAGAGTCCACTACCGATGTGAGTGATATATTCATTCATCTTATCAGTAGCACCTAGATTGGTTTGAACCTTGACAAAGTTATCAGGATCCTTCTGGAAAGAAATGAAAAGCAATCCTGTATCAAACTGGCCAGTTTTTTCATCAATTCCATCAGAGTAAGAATAAGAACGTCGCAAAAGGGGCTTGTCTACTTCCTTAGCTAAACGAACATGCGAATCATCAGGTAAGAGACTCAAATCCACTTCATCAAACTCATTCTTCTTACCAAAGGGAGCACCACTTTCCTTGTAACGACCAAAAGTATTTTCTTGTTCTTCAAGACTAGTGCGATCCCAAGTCTCTAAAAACATCTGAATCCGACGAACTGCCATATATGAACCATTTTCCATCCAATCCTTACTATCAGCCCAGATAACGCGGTCAAAGTCTTGCTCCTTGGTTGGATTTGCTGTTCCATCTTTAAAACCAAAGAGGTTACGCGGAGTCTCCATTCGATCACCGATAGCTGCAAAACCAGACTGACTCCAACGGAGGGTCACTGCATTTCTCCCCTTACGGATAAGATTTCGAATAGCATGAAAGGCAACCTGCTCATCATCTGCACAGGCCTGGATGACAATATCTCCACCTGTATATTTTTCACGCAATTGCTCCTTCGGAAAAGGCGGTAAATCTCTGAACACTTGAGGACGCTTGTTTTCCAAGTTCATCTTTTTCAAGAAACTGGCAGAGACACCAAAAGTCAGGGTCAAACGATGCGGGTTAAGCCCGACTGTCTCCCCAGTATCGCTAGGAGGTAAGAGAGCATTCTGTCCATCTTTTTTGACCAATTCCCCCTCAACCAACTTGGCACTATAATCCGTCCAATCCTTGAACAACTGGATAATCTTATCTCTATCCGTCGTATGCAAGTCCAAAACGACAAAATAGATATTCTTTTGCATGGGCGTACTAATCCCAGCTTGATGCTTGCCATAAAAAGCAATTTTTTCATTTCCGTACGAGATTTTTTCCTGACTTCCTAGCTTAGGTGCGAAAAAAGCAGAAGCACCAGAGAGTCCTAGCGCTAAACCAGCCCCTCCAATCCCTGCTTTTTTTAGAAATTCTCGACGGTCCATTTTCTTTTCAAAAAACTTTTCGTCTTTTTCAGTCATGACTCTTATTCTCCACTAAGAAATTTACCCATTTGTGATAGAGGTTCACCAAGTTTTGTCACAGCTTCTGACAATTCTTTGGTATCTTCTTTTGTCAAATCAGTATAGAGTTTGTAGTGTTCCTTGTCGGTCATTTGTTTGTCCAGCAAACTATTAACTGACTTGAAATCTGCTTCCAATTCTTTAACTAGGTTAGCATCTGATTTTTCAAGTAAAGGTTTAAAAAGTTGGAAAATCTTCTCAGCTCCCTCGATATTTGCACGGAAATCATACAAGTCTGTATGAGAATAAATTTCCTCTTCACCCGTAATCTTGCTTGTCGCTACTTCGTTAAGCAAGTCGACTGCCCCAGTCAACATGACCTTGTAGTCCACATCCACAGTTGCAATCTTGGCTTTCAATTCCTTGATATCATTGACCAACTGATCGCCATAACTTTCAGTTCCTTTAGTTGTATTGTCTTCCCAAAGGATACGCTCGATACGGTGGAAACCTGACCAACCTTCTTCTGTCTTGTTTTCGTCCATATAGTCTGCCAAACGGAAGTCAATCTTGACATCTGACTCACCAAAACTTTCAGCAATTGGTTCTGAACGCTCATAAGACATACGAATCAGTGGATAAACCTTTTTGGCTTCTTCTAACTTACCTTCTTTCAACAGTTTGACAAAGCCTTCCGTATCTGTCAAAAGCTTATCGATTTGCTCTTGCACAAAAGTCTTATATTCAGCAGTGGCCTTATCAAGCATTTTTTGCTTGTCTTCAGACAAGGCTGTCACCTTAGATGAATCATTTGTCTCGGTTGATTTTTCAAAACGGACTGCACATGCTGTCAGTAGCAAGGCTGAAGATAAAAGGACAAAACCTAGTTTTTTCATTGTATACTCCTATCGATTCAGGAAACCTGAATTCATTTTACGTTTCATTATACTATGTTTTTTCTAATCTGTCAATAAATTTTCAGACAATTTAATGTTATGTTTTCTCAATCTACCAGACTTAATACGACTTTGTAACTTGTAATCTTGTAAACGATACATGGTCGGAACATAAAAGAAATCACCACTTTTATGTAACTTAATCGCAACTTAATCGCAACAAGAACATTATTATCAAATCTTTTTACATATTCAAAACTGGCGTCTTTCTCTCGTGGATTGATGCCGACGAAATCTGGGTTCCTTAGTATGAGTTCCAGGTCTTCAATATGATGAATCACATCATTGTGATGGCCTTTTATCATATGGCTTCTCAAACCGTCTTTGTTGACCTTTATGTCGCTCGCTTCAAGAACAATATCAAAAATTTCTTTTACTTCATCGGTAATCTGACCGATTTTTTTCATAATCCATAATTTCCTCCGTTATTCCACAACTATTATATCACAATCATAGTGTATATCAGGATATATCAAACTCTATTATTCGTTAGATACTCAATTTTAACTTTTCCCTTTTCCTCAAAATAATAGTATAATAGAGGTAGAATTTAGAATCGAGGTACACCTATGGCTGTAAAATTTACAAAACGAGACGACTTGGACAAGATGTTTGAAGAGTTTGCTAAACTCCCAGATTTGAAACAAGTCACTTTCCCTGATGACAAAGAGAAAAAAGCCAAAGCAGAAAAGAAAAACTAGATGACTGCTTTTCAACAACTCCCATCTAGTGTACTTCAGACTGGGGCTATTTTCCTCTCCATTATCATTGAAGCCCTCCCTTTCGTTCTGATAGGAAGCATTGTCTCAGGGCTGATTGAGGTTTATATCACACCTGACAAGGTTTATCATTTTCTCCCTCGAAATCGTTGGGGAAGAATCTTTTTTGGCACCTTCGTTGGAATACTTTTCCCCTCTTGTGAATGTGGAATCGTCCCGATTATCAATCGTTTTCTGGAAAAGAAGGTTCCCAGTTACACGGCCGTTCCCTTTCTTGTGACAGCACCTGTTATCAATCCCATTGTTCTTTTTGCGACCTATTCTGCCTTTGGCAACTCCTTCCATGTCGCCCTATTACGAGCTCTGGGTTCCATTCTTGTGGCTGTAATACTAGGAATTTTTCTAGGATTTTTCTGGCAAGAACCGATTCAGAAAGAAAATCGTCTGACTTGTCATGAGCATGATTTTTCTTACTTGAGTTCTGCAAAAAAAGTTTTTCAGGTCTTTGTGCAGGCCATTGATGAATTTTTTGATACGGGGCGTTATTTGGTATTTGGCTGCCTCTTTGCTTCTATAATACAGGTCTACGTTCCGACTCGGATTCTGACCTCTATCAGTGCGACCCCTCTTTTTGCCATCCTGCTCTTGATGATTTTATCCTTTCTTCTTTCGCTCTGTAGTGAGGCGGATGCCTTTATAGGTGCTTCTCTTCTCTCGAGTTTCGGTTTGGCTCCAGTTCTGGCCTTTCTCGTCATTGGCCCAATGCTGGATATCAAAAATATTCTCATGATGAAAAATTACTTGAAAGCACGATTTATTAGTCACTTCATTACGATTGTGACTCTGGTCGTTTTAGCCTATTCTCTCTTGATTGGAGTCATCCTATGATTCGATTTTTAGTTTTAGCTGGCTATTTTGAACTGACTATTTACCTCCATCTGTCGGGCAAACTAAACCAGTACATCAACATGCACTATTCCTATCTGGCCTATATCTCCATGGTGCTTTCCTTTATCTTGGCAATTGTTCAATTGTATATCTGGATGAAGCAAGTCAAAACCCACAGTCATCTGAACAGCCGATTGGCCAAGATGACGAGTATTTCTCTTCTGGCTATTCCACTTGTCATCGGCTTAACTTTCCCAACTGTTAGCTTGGATTCTCAGACCGTTTCTGCTAAAGGTTATCATTTCCCCCTATCGGAAGGAACGGATCTAGCCATTCAGACAAGTGAAGGGACGACAAGCCAATATTTGAAACCAGACACCAGTTCTTATTTTTCAAAATCAGCCTATGAAAAGGAAATGCGAACGGCGGCGGATAAATACTTGTCCCAGGATAGCATTCAGATCACTAATGAAAACTATATGGAGGTCATGGAGGCTATCTACGACTATCCAGATGAGTTTGAGGGCAAGACAATCCAGTTTACAGGCTTTGTCTATAACGACCCCAGTCATGCCAATAGTCAATTTCTGTTCCGATTCGGCATTATCCACTGTATCGCAGATTCTGGTGTCTATGGATTGCTGACCAAGGGAAATACCCGGCAGTATGAAAACAACACTTGGATTACGGCCAAAGGAAAACTGCTCAATCACTACCATAAAGAACTCAAACAAAATCTCCCAACCTTGGAAATCGACAGCTTTACAAAAGTCGATAAACCAGAAAATCCCTATGTTTATCGAGCTTTTTAAGAAAATCAAGATAAAAACGAACAAGTTCTCTTCTGAATGACAGAAAAGAGCCTGTTCGTTTTTTTTGTTATATGAGAATTAGTGACTTGTAGATTTTCATCTTATACCATTTCAAGCCATACAAGCAACTCAGTGAGAATAAGAGAGCCACTCATTAATCATACTAGCGATTTTTTTGGGTGCTTGAGTATAAAGCTCATGGCCAACGTTTTCTAGAAAAATAGTATCAAAATAATCTGGTAATTCTTTTAGTGTTTCCTCTCTCCATGTAGCTTCATTAGGATAGCGAGGACTAATAAACAAGGTATCTCCCACTTCTCTCTTAAAAGCTTGTATTTTTCTCCGTAAGCGGAGTATCGCTTCTATATTTTCATAATTTATAGCCAACTCATATCTATTATACTCAGAATTCCAGTGATAGGACTGCCTTACGGCTTTCTCCATATTTTCTGACCAATGCTTTGCTTCAGATTTTTCTTTAGAAATAAGAAGAGCTAAGTCCGAAACAATTTGAGATTTGATATAATTTTTAGTTTCCTCTAACTCTGTATCTAAAGGTAAAATCTTATCTAAATCTAGATAGCCACCATCCAAAAGAATCAGTTTCTTCACTTCTTGAAATTCCGATGCGAGATAACGAGCCAAATCTCCTCCAAGAGAATGGCCTATCAGACAGATAGATTCTTCCTCTTCTATCGATTTTTTAAACCATGATTTCAATTCTGTTTCATCTCGAAGATGTTTTTCATATGGATTTAGAAAATAAACCTGAGAATCTAGTTCTTGAAGAAGATCCTTGCTATGATAGACATTACTTCCCAAACCACCAATAAAATATTTTTTCATTCTCTACTTAATACTATGCTTATTCATCTTTTGTTCAAAGATAGTTGTGATAATCTGACGTAATTCTTCTCGTTCTTTTTCTGGAATCTCACCACTTGTTTGAGCTGCAGCGTAAAGCTCAGGGTGTTCGATTGAAATGCGTTTAATCGTACGTGTCGTAGCATGTTTTCTGACGAAAAACGGAATGCGCTTAATCAAGTCTTGTGGTACTAGTGCAAAAATCTTCTCAGCAGTTTCCTTGTCACTAATCTTAGACGTAGTCAGCCCCTTCTTAATCATTTCCTGTTCTTTTTCTGTAAAATCTTTTAATTCCATCTGATTAGTCCTCCTATTTTCTCTAAGTTAAATTATATAGCAATCTGGATAAAACTACAAATGGACTATCTGGAAATAGGTGCAATACTGTAAAGACGAGTCTGTTCTTTAATTATAAATCTTCCTCCTCAGTCACTTCCCATACTTCTGATTGATAGCCATTCCCATCAATATCGTATCTTTGGATATAGCCAATAAATGTTTCATTTTTTCGTGGTTTCTGGCTATTAACGATTGAAATAACCCACCAACTCATCAAAAATAGAAATAAAAGTCCTAGGATTACTGTCATATCATACCACCATTAAAGTTTAACCCACTTATCATTATCCATGATAAAAGGCTGAGCCAGTCCCTCGCCTGTATAATCCGCATACTTGGTGCCTAAATACTTGTAACAATCTTCCTTGCTGGCAAATTTAATCGCTTGGTAGGGCTCTTCGAAAGTCAATTTCTCTACAAATAAGAAACCGTCATCAGCCGGTACTAAGACTCCAACGTGGCCTACAAACAGATACTCACCATCCAGATTGTCGTGCAAGACTACAGATAGCATTCGAGCTTTGTCGTTGAATTGAAATTGGGAGAAGAATGTTTCCATCTTTTCAGCGTGAACCTTGACATCCGTCGTTGCCTCAGTTGGAACTCTCGAAAATAGAATATCAAACTCTTCCTTATCTTGTGAATCAAAGACCTTCCCCTTATCAATCGCATCGTTATCTAGGAAAAGCAATTGATCATTCTTATCAAGTTTTGGAATGGTGACTGAATTTTTCAAAAGACAATAACTATTGATACGGCAGTTGGTTCCAACAAAATCACCCTTCTTTTGATTCCAGAGATGACTGATTTTTTCAACATCGTATTCTGTGTGAGTAAAGGAAGTGAAATCTCCTGATAAGCCAGTTGAGCCGACAATGGTATTGTAATCATTAACGAGATTAAAAAAGGCATCAACACTATTTGGATCCAAGTGAGCTGATAAGAGAGATTTGACCTCTTCTGTACTTACCTGATTGTTTAGGTTGGTGTATGAAGCTTTCCATGGAACTTTCGTTGAACTACTTTGCCTTTGACTCGTCCCATTCGAAGTTGTAGCATCTTGCTGACAAGCTGCCAAGCCTAAAAACAAAGCTGAATAGATTCCTAATATGGCTAATTTTCTTGATTTCTTCATCTTTTTCTCCTAAATGTCTTGGATTAAAGTTTCTTTAACTACTGATTTACAGATATTGATTACTTTCTCATTTAATATGCTCATCGTCTTTCCCTCCGATTTGTTTTTTTTGTTATTTCCTTAAGCTTGATTTAATTATAATAGGCGTTTCGTGCTCTGTCAACAATTTTTTTACGAAAACACAACAAAGTTTTCATTTTCGTGGATTTCGGTTATGCTTTACTTATAAAAACAGAAAGCGATTTCATTCGTGGATAAAGAAGAGATTGCGATTGTTACATGCGAAAAATAAAACAATATAGACTAGTAATGGTTGGACTCAATAAGAATTGAGTACTAAGATTGGTATAAGTAAAAACACCCTTGGAAACTATGAAAAAAGGGGTAGGTCTACTAAGAAAAATACTATATTTGACTTAGTTAAAGTATTCAGTAGCTTGATTGATGTCCTCTTTCCTCCAGTTCAAAAGGATTCTCCTAGCGATATCCAATCTATCTACGACCAACGGGCATCACCCAGACAAGGTAAAGTACTGACCTATGCCGATAGGCAACTGTATGAGAAGAAAAACGATGATAAACGAAGTATCGCAAAAATCATCAGACTGGACGACTACAGACAGACTACTTACTCTCGTGTTAGGTAGTTTATCTCTGCAGGTAGCCGCTCGATGCAGGACGACAATTTAGATATGGAGTTTCCATTCTATGAGGATGAAATCCCAGACGACTACGACGCAATCGCTTATGTCGTCAGCAAGTCCATGGAGCCAAAGATAAGAAACGGCAACTACCTATTTATCAAGAATCCCCCACAGATTGACTATAATACCATCGTCATCTTCCAAGTAGACGGTGCTAACTAGGTCAAGAAACTTCGCCAAGGCTACCTCAAAAAACTCAATCCCGAATACCCCGACATCTGCCTAGACGAAAGCAACCGTATTCGCACCATCGGAAAAGTTGTCAGGCTGTATAGGGAGAATTAAAAAAGAGGGAGAATGACGATATAAAACAAACAGATTTTAAAAGATTCGAAAAACTTTGAAAAAGTTCATTCTACATTTCAAAAAAAGAATAAGTGACCTAAAGCAGATTATATTTTGTTAAACAATAGTGATATGTAAATTTAGAGAAAGGCATTTAAGATCACTTTTCAAAAGGCAAATACTAAACTAACGAAACCGATAAACCAGCCCCTTAGTTCCCATATTTTCAGGCACACACTCCTTAGTACACTAGCTGAGAAGAATATCCCATTAAAAGCTATAATGGTTAGAGTGGGACACAAAGACGCTAAAACAATAAATAACATCTACACTCACGTAAGTAAAATAATGGAGCAAGCTGCTTTGGAGGTTTTAAATACCATATCATTAAATCGAAAATATATCAGATCGAATCTAGACAAGTAGATTGCGATTGCTAAAACATTTGTAGAAATTCATTTGACTTTTCTAATCAATTTGTGCATATCTTATTTCATACTCAATGAAAA
>NZ_VMLH01000130.1:0-4259 GCF_013276595.1 Streptococcus sp. 10824 | reverse complement strand
TTTGAGGTTGCAGATAAAGCTGACATGGTTTGAAGAGATTTTCGAAGAGTATTAGTTCAAGTGCCAGATATCTTCGTTATACTGAGCGATTGTACGGTCAGATGAGAAGAATCCTGCTTTAGAAATGTTAACGATAACTTTATCCAACCATGCGTCACGGTCTTCGTAGTCAGCAAGCATTTGCTCTTTGACTTTGATATAGTCTTCCAAGTCAAGAAGAGTCATGAACCAGTCTTTGTTGATCAATTCATTGTAAAGACGTTCCAAGCGCTCTTTGTTTCCAGCTGCAAGAACTGCATCGCTAACGATGAAGTCAACCAATGGTTTGATAGCTTTACGAGCGTAGAATTCGCTTGATTTGTAAGCTGCTTTTGCGTAAAGGTCGATAACAGTTTCTGAATCTTCACCAAAGATGTAAATGTTTTCGTCACCAACCAACTCAGCGATTTCCACGTTAGCTCCGTCCATAGTACCAAGAGTCAAAGCTCCGTTCAACATGAATTTCATGTTACCAGTACCTGAAGCTTCTTTAGAAGCAAGTGAGATTTGTTCTGAGATGTCACATGCTGGGATAAGGAAGCTTGCTGCAGTAACGTTGTAGTTTTCAACCATAACTACTTGCAAGTGTGGAGCTACTGCTGGATCGTTAGCAATAACTTCTGACATGCAAAGGATTAAATGGATAATGTCTTGAGCGATTGTGTAGGCTGGAGCTGCTTTACCACCAAAGAAGATTGTGATTGGACGAGCAGGGATGTTACCAGCTTTGATGTCAAGGTATTTGTGGATCACGTACAAAGCGTTCATTTGTTGGCGTTTGTACTCGTGAAGACGTTTGATTTGGATATCAAAGATAGAATTTGGATTGATTTCCACACCTTGGTGTTCTTTCAAGTGACGAGCCAATTTACGTTTGTTGTGAGCCTTGATGCTTTCCAATTTTTCTTTGACAGCTGCTTTGTCTTCATAAGACAAAAGTTTTTCAAGCTCATCTGCTTCATGGTGCCAACCATCTCCAAGAATCTCATCCAAGTAGTGAGACAAGCTTGGGTTAGCATGCATAAGCCAACGACGGAAAGTGATACCGTTTGTTTTGTTGTTGAACTTTTCTGGGTAAAGGTCGTAGAAGGCTTTCAACTCAGAATTTTTCAAGATTTCAGTATGGAGTGCTGCAACCCCGTTAACACTGTATCCGTAGTGGATATCCATGTGAGCCATGTGAACACGTCCGCTCTCATCGATGATTTGAACAGCTGGATCTTTGTACTCTGCCTTCACACGACGGTCCAATTCTTCGATGATTGGTACCAAGTGAGGAACCACTTCTTGCAAGAATTCAAGAGGCCATTTTTCAAGCGCCTCAGCAAGGATTGTGTGGTTAGTGTAGGCAGTCATGCTACGAACAATTGAGATTGCTTCGTCAAGCTCGATACCACGTGCAGTCAAAAGACGAATCAATTCAGGAATCACCATTGATGGGTGAGTATCGTTGATTTGGACAACTGCGTAGTCAGCAAGGTCATGCAAGTTGCTTCCTTTTTCGATTGCTTCGTCGATGATCAATTGCGCACCGTTTGAAACCATGAAGTATTGTTGGAAGATACGGAGCAATTCACCTTGACGGTCACTATCATCTGGGTAAAGGAAGAGAGTCAAGTTGCGAGCGATATCTGTCTTGTCAAAGTTGATACCATCTTTAATAATAGAAGAATCAACTGAATCCAAGTCAAACAAACGCAAGCGGTTCTTCGTTTCTGTCTTGTAACCAGGAACATCAATATCATAAAGAGTTGATGTCAAAGTAAAGTCTGCAAATGGTACTTGGTAGCTACGGCTTGAGCGAACTAACCAGTTTTGCTCTGTCAACCATGCGTTTGGAATTGTTTCTTGTTGGTTGTTTTTAAGAACTTGTTGGAAAAGACCAAAGTGGTAGTTCAGACCAACACCGTCACCATTCAAACCAAGAGTCGCAATTGAGTCGATAAAGCAGGCAGCCAAACGTCCCAAACCACCATTACCAAGAGATGGTTCCAATTCAACTTCTTCAACTTCGATCAAGTCTTTACCTGCAGCTGCAAGTTCTTTTTTGACATCGTCGTAAAGACCAAGGTTAATCAAGTTGTTTGACAAGAGTTTACCAATCAAGAACTCAGCTGAGATGTAGTAAACTTTTTTCTTACCAGTGTTAACTGGTTTTTGGCTACTTGCAAGCTTGCTGTAGTTAAGAAGGGCAAGGTAAAGCTCTTCATTGCTACATTCTGCAATGGTTTTATTGTAACGATTTTGTACAAATTCTTGTAGTGATAACATGTTTAAGATGTCTCCTGATATTGTATTATTTCTTTAATTCTACCAAATTTTCATTTATTCGGCGATAGATTGTTGTTAAGTCAAGCAAACCTTCCTCAACAGCTGGTGTCAATTGCTCTTCAGTCATACGCCAAGACCAGTTTCCACCAAGGGTAGATGGGAAGTTCATACGAGCTGTCTCATCCAATTCTAGCAAATCTTGCATAGTTGCAATTGCCATGAAGCTAACTGATGAAAAGACTGTACGAAGCATAGCATGTGGCACTGTTTCGTATTCTTTACGGTTCGTGTAACGAGCCATGTACTCACGAGTCGCATCATCAATCTCGTTACGGTACCAACCAAGAACCGTATTGTTATCGTGTGTTCCTGTGTACATAACTGAGTTAGCAGGTGCCAAGTGTGGGCTATCAATGCTTTCGTCTTCTGGGTTGAACGCAAATTGAAGAATCTTCATTCCTGGGAAGCCAGTACGTTCACGCAATTCGATCACTTCATCTGTCATGAAGCCAAGGTCTTCTGCGATGATGTTTAGCTCACCAAGTTCTTCCTTAACGGCTGCAAAAAGCTTGTAGCCTGGACCTTTGACCCACTCACCAGGTGCTGCTGTATCGGAACCAGCAGGGATTTCCCAGTAAGATTCGAAGCCACGGAAGTGGTCGATTCGAACGATATCATAGATTTTGAAGCTTTCACGCAAGCGTTCAATCCACCATTTGTAGCCGTCTTTGTCCATTGCTTCCCAGTCATAGATTGGGTTCCCCCAAAGCTGACCAGTTACAGAAAACTCATCTGGTGGGCATCCTGCGATACAAGTAGCCTTACCATTGACATCTGTTTTGAAGAGATGTGGATTTGCCCACATATCGCTTGAATCTTCCGCTACGTAGATTGGCATGTCCCCAACGATTTCGATGTGGTTGTCGTTAGCGTAAGCTTTCAATTTCAACCATTGTTGGAAGAAGAAGTATTGAGTCACACGGTGGTAAACCAACTTGTCTGCCAATTGCTCACGGTAGCTTTCAAGTGCTGAAGCTTTACGAGCACGAACATCTGCATCTGGCCATTCAGTCCAAGCAAGATTGTCAAAATGCTCTTTGATAGCCATATACTCAGCAAAGAGCTCAAGCCATGATTGGTTGTCTTGAGCAAATTTCTCAAAATCTTTAACATCTCCTACTTCCAAGAAACGTTTTACCGCTTTTTCTAAAAGAGGACGACGTGCATAGTAGATTTTCGCATAATCAACTTCAGACGCATCGCTACCAAAGTCAACTCCTTCAAGGTCACTTGCTTCCAACAAACCTTGCTCCACCAAGATATCTAAATCGATAAAATGAGTGTTTCCTGCGAAGGCTGAGAAAGATTGGTAAGGAGAATCCCCGTAACTAGTTGTTCCTAATGGAAGGATTTGCCAGTAACGTTGTTTTGTGCAAACCAAGAAATCAACGAAGTCGTAAGCACTTTGACCAAATGATCCGATTCCGTAAGCTCCTGGAAGAGAAGAGATGTGCATCAACACACCACTTTGACGTTTTTTCATAATAGCACCTCGTGTGTTAAAATAATGGAACGTTGCGTATTTTTGCAGACGCAAACGTTTGCGCTACTTATAAGTATACTCCTTTTCAAGCATAATTGCAAGCGTTTTTAAAAAACTTTTTTGATTATTTTTAAGGAGACTAACCCATTTTAGCAAAGATAACTTATACTCAATGAAAATCAAAGAGCAAACTAGGAAACTAGCCGCAGGCTGTACTTGAGTACGGCAAGGCGACGTTGACGCGGTTTGAATTTGATTTTCGAAGAGTATTAAAACTATCTAATCCTAAAGTTTAACTCTCATGGGACAGTCTACAAAGTGCAAATCCTCCTCTAGAAAACTTGAATTTAGATGCAAGGGGCACAAAGGTCCATAGAAAATAGATAGGAATTAGAAACAGGGAGGT
>NZ_VMLH01000129.1:0-203 GCF_013276595.1 Streptococcus sp. 10824 | reverse complement strand
AGTGTTTGACATCTTCAATGGTCTGAGTTCCAGACAATTGCATAACTGTCTTCAATTCCGCATTCAAGTGTTCAAAGACTTGACGCACACCAACACTACCACCAAGAGCCAAACCATAAATAGCAGGGCGACCAATAGCTACCAAGTCTGCTCCTGAAGCCAAGGCTTTAAAGACGTGTTGACCACGACGAACACCAGAGTCA
>NZ_VMLH01000013.1:0-6158 GCF_013276595.1 Streptococcus sp. 10824 | reverse complement strand
TTTTCATTGAGTATTAATAGACTTGTTTGGTATCTTGAAAACTATATCATATAGGTGTCGTCATGAATCCTTTTAGCTGATTTAAGGATACAAAAACATAATACTATGACTCAATTGAAATATTAAAATTCAATTTCTGACCACCTAATCCTGCTTCAAATAGTTATCGAACAAGTTTTATGATAGCTACCTTGTTAGGATGCTCTTATTTTTTATCAGACAAAACAAAAGGATTAAGGGAGTGAATTTCCTTAATCCGATAGTCTCTTAAGCCTGACGTTGTCCGAAATCAGCAATCATCTGATCCATTTCTTGTCGACTCGGAGTTGTCAGCATATAAAGGTAATCCCCTTGAAGTTCCGCAAAGGCAGCTGGCATGATTTTTTTAACCTTGAACTGCTGGCTATATTTGTCAAGCAAATCCTCCTCAGAATAGACATAATGAGCATTTGCACGACGTGATGTAGCTAAACAATACTGCGGTTCAAACTCTGACACTGGGAACTCTTCTCCTGCTACAATAGCAGCATAGCCACGATAGAGGTCCAAGGAATGGGCAAAGTTATAAACATCAATTGTAAAACCACCTGCAGGACGGTTATTGTACTCAATGGCAATATAATCGTCTCCTTCACGGAAAAACTCAATATGGAAAAAACGTTCTTTCATGCCAAATTCCTTGACAATTGCCTCACCATATTTACGTAATTTGGGATCCATATCCTTAAGAACATAGTAGGAATTGTCCATCTTGTAAATCATGAGATCCAGCGGTGTATAGGCGTAATCAAAGGTTGTTGAAAAGACAATCTTTCCATCCTTGTCCACAAGACCATCAAAGGTACAAATTTCGCTAGAGGTAACAAATTTCTCAAAGAAATAAACAGTTGAATGATCCCACTCAGTCTTGAAGTGATTGATATCGTCTTCTGTCTCAAGCTTAAAGGTTGCGGCTGCTCCCACTCCATTATCAGGTTTGGCAATCATTGGAAGGCCGATTTCGTTCACTGCTTGATCAACATCTGCTTCCGTCTTGATAACAGCTCCAGGGACCACAGGGACACCTGCTTTTTTGAAAAGCTTCTTCATTTCAGACTTAAATTTCGTCTTTTTGAGATCCTCTGGTTTGGCACCAAAAACATTGAATTGTTCTCTGAGTGTTGCATCAAGCTCAAGCCAGTATTCATTATGAGACTCGATGCGGTCAATTGGGCCATGTTTATAAAATAGAAAAGCAACTGCACGTTTGACTTCATCTATATTTTCAAGATTGTCAACACGGAAATACTCGGTCAGGCTATTGCGTAAAGGTTCATCCAATTGCTCGTAAGGTTCTTGACCAATTCCCAAGACCGTGATGCCTTTATTGGCTAGTTCTATGGTAAACTGTTGAAAGTTTTGTGGATAGTAGGGAGAAATAACAAGGTAATTCATAGGTAACTCCTTTTATAAATAGAGATTTCTAAGGAAATAAGGCATTTGTTTGCGCCACCATTCCCAGTCGTGGGCGACATCGTGTCCCCATTCAGCAAACCAGGCTGGAATTTGTTTCTGGTCAAAGGCTTCTTTGAGCTTGTAAAAGGATGGTAAACCGTCTTGTTCCCAGGCTCCAAGACCCGTACACAGCACAATTTCTGCCTGACGATAACGATCAATAAACCAGCCGTCGTTCTGGTTCCAGATATAATCTACTGGCGAATTTTGGTAAATGGCATCGTCATTGTAGTAATCGCCGACAAAGAAACGTGCGTCGTAAACACCACTAAGAGCAATCACCTTGGTAAAGACATCTGGATGCTGGAGGAAGAAATTGAGTGCATGATAAGCGCCCATCGAACAACCTGTCGTCATCATACCATCAAACCAACCTGTCTTGTGCTTGATAAAAGGAATGGCCTCCTCAATCACATAGTGCTCGTAGGCACGATGCATCTCCGCCTGGTCATGACCATTTTTCCAAGTGGCCAACCAGCTCTCACTATCTACACTGGATAGGGTAAAGAACTGAACACGGCCTTCCTCGATAAAAGAAGCACAGGCATCAATCATGCCAAAATCATAGTATTCATTGTGACTACCACCTGATGAAGCAAAGACCACAACTGGAATCCCAGCATGACCATAACGGTTAAGGTACATTTCACGGTTAAGATTGCCACTCCAGTGGCTAAGGTTTTCAATATGCATTGGCCTTCTCCTTTTCTAACTTACCATTTCTCTGCAAAAAATCTCAGACAGTCTGGTAAATTTTCCGACCAAGGGATTTCACTATGGATGGCACCAGACTGAACTTTTAAGACAAGATTGCCCAAGTGTACTCCCCCTGCTACCAAATCATGGTAATAGCGAAGAGACGAATCGATATAGGCTTGTTTGATATTACCTGCCATCAGGGTCTTGTCCGTATCATCTGCTTCTTCTGTTCCAACATAGATAAAGATACGCTGGTCAGGCGATAGTTTCTTGCGCTCGATATAACGATTAAAGGCTTCTTGATGGAGCCAGTTAGCAGATGAAAAGACCCCGAGGCAGCCAATTTGGTCTTGGTATTCCAAACCGATAAACTGGGTAATATTTCCGCCTAGTGAGGAGCCAATCATAGCCGTATGCTGGCGGTCAGCTTTGGTACGGTAGGTCTCATCGATAAAAGGTTTGACCACCTCCATGACAAACTCAGAATATTCCACACCCTTACCGCCAAACTGCTGTCCCGGAATAGGAGATTCTTGGAATTTCCAAGCCGCATACTCATTCATCCGCCCCATACCATCATTATCAATAGCAACGACAATCATGCGACTGATATCAGGATTTCGCTTGATGGCTGGGATAATCTTCCACGAGTGACCAATGAAAGATTCTTTACTATAAAAGACATTTTGCCCATCATGAAAGTAAACAACAGGATAAAAACGATCCGTGTCTTTCTCATAATCTTTAGGCAGAAGAACACGAACACGGCGCTCCTTACCAGTGTAAGGAACCTTGAGTTTGTGTTCTTTCATTTTTAAATAAAAGTAGGATTGATTCATTGTCAGAAAACTCTCTATATTCAAAATTTTATTTCATTATATCACAATTATAGAAAAAAAGTTAGTTTTGCTTCCACTTTTGGAATTAAAAACTAACTTTTTCATCTATTTTTCTATATTCTTCTGGATTTTCTGATTAGAGCAAATTATCAATCAAGTCATCCACTTCATCTTTTTCAGCCTGCGGTGTAATCTCAGTAATCATGATTCCAGCCACAGCTCGCTCAACTAAACCTTCAACATCCATACGTGCTTCATACTGCTCTGCATTCTTAATCTTAGGATTAGTCTTTGGACGATCTGGCGCAAAAATGGTACAACAGTCTTCAAACGGTTGGATTGAAATGTCAAAGGTATCGATTTCCTGGGCGATGTCAATGATTTCTAACTTGTCCATAGTAACCACAGGACGAATGATGGGAGTGTTGGTCACAGCGTTAATAGCCTGCATACTTTCAAGAGTTTGACTGGCTACTTGACCTAGGCTTTCCCCATTGATGATAACTAAACCATTTCGTACCTCACGAATACGGTCAGTAATACGCATCATAAAACGACGAGTTAGAGTCATCAAGTAAGCTTCTGGCGCTTTAGCCTTGATTTCCTCTTGAATCTCTGTAAAAGGCACTTCGATAAACTGGATATTGCCCCCAAACTTGGTCAATTTACGAGTCAAATCCTGTGCTTTTTTAAGAGCACCAGGACTGGTGTAAGGTGGGCTGGCAAAATGAACAGCCTCAATATCCACTCCACGTTTCAAAGCAAGATAACCTGCTACAGGTGAGTCAATCCCTCCCGACAACATAAGCATACCTTTACCTGAAGTTCCAACTGGCAAACCACCGGCCCCACGAATAGTTTCATAAGAAATATAAGCAGCTTCATCACGAATCTCCACCTGAAGATTGATATCAGGATTTTTCATCTGAGCTTGCACATTTGGAATTGCTTCAAAAACAGCTCCTCCAAGTGTTTGATTGAGTTCACGACTATCCAACTCAAAGTTGTGGTCGCTACGCTTGCTAGAAATTTTAAAGGTCATGCCTTCCTTGTAGATGTCCTGCATAATCTCTTGCACAGAAGACTTCAGAACTTCTACAGATTTTTCAACCTTATAAACAGGGGAAAAGTTTTGAATTCCAAAAACTTGTTTGAGCGATTCTGCTACTGCTGTGTAATCCGCGCCATTGAGGTATGCATGGGCACGATCACGATCTGCGGTTACCTTAACTTGGGGATAGATAGACAAAACGTCTGAAATATTATTGCGAAGTTTATTGATGAAACGCATACGGTTTTTGCCTTTGGTTGACAGCTCACCGTAGCGAATCATAATTTCTGAATACTGCATAAATGCTCCTATCTTACTTTTCTAGTTTGGTTGTAAATTAATTTTAGCTTGGTCAAAAACTGCTCGACCTGACTCATATCATTTTCAAGGTCTAGGCTAAGACGCACAGCTGACTGGGCCTTATCTTTATCTACTCCCATGGCAATCAGAGTTCCTGCAGGTTTCCCAGCCTTGGACGAACAAGCAGAGGTCGTTGAGATGAAAATATCATAGTCTTCAAAAGCGTGAACGATGACTTCACCACGAACACCCTTGATTCCAAAAGTCAGGATATGAGGGGCAAAGTCTTCCTCATCTGAAAAGACAAAAATATCTGGATAGTCCAGAAGGGCTTGACGAATCACTGCCTTCATCTGCCCAGTCTTGCTCCTAAAGGTATCTAGCTTTTCCATAGATAAACGGAGAGCCTTGGCTGTCGCTGCAATCCCTGCCACATTTTCAGTTGTCGAACGGTAATCACGCTCCTGACCTCCACCAGTCAACAGTGGCGTAATTTTCTTACCAGACTTGATATAGACAAAACCTACACCACGAACTCCATGGAACTTGTGACTAGAGAAAGTCGCAAAATCCACTCTATCAGTCAGATATTTTTCAGTTGGAATCTTAGCAAGTGCTTGAACCGCATCAACATGGAAGGAAATAGTCGGCTTATCTGCCAATAGTTTTGAAATAGCCTCAATGGGCTGAACAGAGCCAATTTCATTGTTTACTGCCATGATAGAGATGAGGGGCGTATCAGGTCTTATCAAAGCTCCTAGAGCCTCAACATCCACAAATCCTTTCTCATCTACTGGAGCAAAATCCACTTCAAAACCTTGATTTTTCAACCAAAGTGCTGATTCTTTGACTGCTGGATGTTCAATGGCTGAAACAATGATGTGCTTGCCAAACTGGGCTTTTTCAAAGGCCACACCCTTGATGACCCAGTTATCCCCTTCTGTCCCACCAGAAGTAAAGAAGATTTCATCGCTTTTCTTACCGATTAAATCTGCAATCTGTTGGCGAGAAGCGTCTAAGATTCGTGTTGCCTGGTCCCCCAAACGATGGAGACTAGATGGATTTCCTAAAATTTTTGAAGCGACCTGCATATAGGTTTCAAGGGCTTCAGGATAAGGCTTGGTCGTCGCCGAATTATCAAAGTAAATCATGTTTTCTCACGCTTTCTAAAATCACTCCTTCTATTGTATCATGAAACGGAGCCTGCGACAAGAAAGGGCAATTCCTCTTTTTTTAAGATTTTTTTTAAAGAAATGCGGTATAATAAATTTTAATCAAAGGAGAGAATGTATGTCTAACTATCGTAGAACTTCAAAACCGAAAACAGAACATATCAAAAAAGGCTTTACTGTTTTTCAAAAAACCATTACTACTATCGGTAGTATCCTCGGCTTGATTACTGCGACTATCACGATTATGAATGCCTTGGATAATAATAAAAATACCAAAAAAGAACCTACGACAACACCGACGACAACCATTGTCAAAGAAATTCAAAAGGAATCCCCTCAGGAAAATACTAGTCCCAATAAGGAAAATAATACTAGTCAAGAAAAAACACAACAAGAGGAAACGCCAAAATCTAGCGTCAAGGAAGAGAAAAAAGAAGATCAGAAAACAGCAACTCAGGACTCTACTACACCTGCTACAAGTAAACCTGCCACTGAAAATGAAAAACAGCCCAATACTCCAACTTCAGAAAATAATACTCAATGAAAATCAAAGAACAAACTAGGAAGCTAGCCGTAGGCTGCTCAAAACACTGTTTTGAGGTT
>NZ_VMLH01000128.1:0-6751 GCF_013276595.1 Streptococcus sp. 10824 | reverse complement strand
CCTACTAAAGCCGATACAGATGGCGATGGCTTGACTGATAAGGAAGAAGTAGAGAAAGGAACAGACCCTACTAAAGCCGATACAGATGGCGATGGCTTGACTGATAAGGAAGAAGTAGAAAAAGGAACAAATCCGAAAGATCCAAACTCGAAACCAGAATCTAAACCAGTAGGTGCATCAACTAAGGATTCAGATAGTGTTAAAGATCCATCAGTAACATCGGTTAAAGATCCAAGCAACTTGACTGATGCAGAAAGAGCTAAGGTAGCCGAAGAAGTTAAGAAATCTAACCCAACTGCAACAGATGTTAAAGTAGGTAAAGATGGAACAATAACTGTAACCTTCCCAGATGGCTCAACAGCAGTAATTCCAGCAGCTAAAGCAGTTGAGAAAGCTAAAGATGCAGATAGTGTTAAGGATCCGTCAGCAACACCAGTTAAAGATCCAAGCAACTTGACTGACGCAGAAAAAGCTAAGGTAGCCGAAGAAGTTAAGAAATCTAACCCAACTGCGAAAGATATTAAGGTAAACAAAGACGGATCAGTAGTTGTAACCTTTGAAGATGGTACTACATCTGTTATTCCAGCAGATAAGACAGTCAAGAAATCAGATAGTTCAGTAGCAGTTAATCCAGCTACCAACCAAGATTCACCTGCTCAAGCACCAGCTGAGAAAGCAGGAGCGAAAGAATTGCCAAATACTGGTACAGAACAATCTAGCGCTTCACTTGCTCTAGCACTTCTTGCAGCAGCAACAGGGGGACTCCTTATCGCGAAAAAACGCAAGGAAGAAGAGTAAGAAATTACTTTGATAAAATAATTCATAGGATAAACATTCTGTAAATTTAACGAAAATAGATTGGAACACTATGTTCTAGTCGCCCCCAAAAGGATAGCATCTCCGAGAGGAGATGTTATCCTTTTTTTACTAGTGAATCAAATGATATAGTGGATTGAATTTATAATAGTACGGTAAGCGCGTCATAACAAGGTATCTATCATTCATGGAGTTCCTCCTGTATACTATTCGTAAAGTAAAACTATTGGAAGATATTTTAATGCCACAACCTATTGTTCCTGTAGAGATTCCACAATCTCGAAATGATAGAAGAGCTTTTGGATAAGGTGTTGCTCTATGACAATTCATCTATCTAGCCTAGGGCAGGTCTATCTCGTGTGTGGGAAAACGGATATGAGGCAAGGCATTGATTCACTGGCTTATCTCATTAAAACCCACTTTGAATTAAATCCCTTTTCAGGTCAAGTCTTTCTCTTTTGTGGTGGACGTAAAGACCGCTTTAAATCCCTTTACTGGGATGGTCAAGGATTTTGGCTACTATATAAACGCTTTGAGAGCGGCAGACTGACTTGGCCCAGTACAGAAAAGGATATCAAAGCTCTCACGCCTGAACAAGTAGACTGGCTGATGAAGGGCTTTTCTATCACTCCCAAAATAAATTCATCAGAAAGTCGTGATTTCTATTGAAAGACGGGCATCTGGTCCTTTCCAATAATCTAGCTGAACGCGCTATTAAATCATTGGTTATGGGACGGAGTAAAAGAGTCCAGTGGACTCTTTTAGCCTAAGAAAAACGTGGACTGATTTTGTGTTTGGATTATGACCTTGAACGACATGCTTTAAAAGTTAGTTGAACCGCCGTATGTCGAACGGCACGTACGGTGGTGTGAGAGGGACTAGAGATTATCCCCTACTCGATATTTTTTTTCGTATTTCATAAACATTTCATATTTGGGTTTTATAATAGTCTTACAAATATGGAGGTGACAAATGAATCCAATCCAAAGAGCTTGGGCTTATGTCAGCAGAAAACGACTGAGAAGTTTTATTCTATTTCTGATTTTATTGGTTCTATTGGCTGGAATTTCAGCCTGTTTGACATTGATGAAGTCCAATAAAACAGTGGAAACCAATCTTTATAAATCACTCAATACATCTTTTTCTATTAAGAAGATAGAAAATGGTCAGACTTTCAAGTTGTCGGACTTATCATCCGTGAGCCAGATTAAGGGACTGGAAAATGTTTCTCCTGAACTCGAGACGGTCGCAAAACTAAAAGACAAGGAAGCGGTGAGTGGTGAGCAGAGCGTGGAGCGTGATGATTTGTTAGCTGCAGACAAAAACTTGGTTAGTTTAACAGCTCTTGAGGATTCATCTAAGGATGTAACCTTTACTAGCTCGGCTTTCAACTTAAAAGAAGGGCGACATCTTCAAAAAGGGGATTCTAAGAAAATCCTGATCCACGAAGAGTTGGCTAAGAAGAACGGTCTTTCGCTTCATGACAAGATTGGCTTGGATGCTGGTCAGTCCGAATCTGGCAAAGGGCAAACAGTAGAGTTTGAAATCGTCGGAATCTTCTCTGGTAAAAAACAGGAGAAATTCACAGGTTTGTCTTCCGACTTCAGTGAAAACCAGGTCTTTACAGACTATGAAAGTAGCCAGACACTTTTGGGCAATAGTGAAGCTCAAGTCAGTGCAGCTCGCTTCTATGTAGAAAATCCTAAGGAAATGGACGGACTCATGAAGCAGGTGGAAAACTTGGCCTTGGAAAGTCAAGGCTACCAAGTCGAGAAGGAAAACAAGACTTTTGAACAAATCAAAGACTCAGTGGAAACCTTCCAAACCTTCCTGACCATCTTCCTTTATGGGATGTTGATAGCAGGAGCAGGAGCCTTAATTCTGGTTTTGTCTCTCTGGTTGAGAGAAAGGGTCTACGAAGTGGGAATTTTACTGGCACTTGGAAAAGGCAAGAGCTCAATCTTCCTACAATTCTGTTTAGAGGTAGTTTTGGTATCTCTCAGTGCTTTGCTTCCAGCATTTGTTGCAGGAAACGCAATAACATCTTACCTACTCCAAACCCTACTAGCAAGTGGAGATCAGGCAGCCCTACAAGACACGCTAGCTAAAGCAAGCAGTCTATCAAGTAGTTTATTATCTTTTGCAGCATCCTATGTTTTTCTAGTTCTGCTTAGTTGCTTATCTGTAGCCCTTTGTTTCCTATTTTTATTTAGAAAATCGCCGAAAGAAATTTTATCATCTATTAGTTAAGAAGGAGAAATCATGACTTTATTACAATTACAAGCTGTTACCTACCGTTATAAGAACACTGCTGAAGCAGTCCTATATCAGATCAATTATCATTTTGAACCCGGGAAATTTTACAGTATTATTGGGGAGTCAGGAGCGGGGAAATCCACTCTCTTGTCCCTCCTTGCCGGTCTTGACAGTCCTGTTGAAGGTTCGATTCTTTTTCAGGGAGAGGATATTCGTAAGAAGGGCTATTCTTACCATCGTATGCACCATATTTCCTTGGTTTTTCAAAATTATAACTTGATAGATTATCTTTCTCCACTGGAAAATATCCGCTTGGTCAACAAAAAGGCAAGCAAGGATACACTGCTTGAGCTTGGTTTAGATGAAAATCAGATCAAGCGGAATGTTCTCCAGTTATCAGGTGGTCAACAGCAACGTGTTGCCATTGCTCGCAGTTTGGTCTCAGAAGCTCCAGTTATTCTAGCTGATGAGCCAACAGGAAATCTGGATCCTAAAACTGCTGGAGATATTGTCGAACTGCTCAAATCACTTGCCCAGAAAACAGGTAAATGTGTCATCGTCGTAACCCACAGCAAAGAAGTGGCACAAGCATCAGATATTACACTTGAGTTGAAAGATAAGAAACTGACTGAAACTCGAAATACTACGAAATAATACGAACTTTTTCTGTTCAAACTATAAAATAGAATAAAATCTAGAAAGGGAATCTATGTTACACAACGCATTTGCCTATGTTACAAGGAAGTTTTTCAAATCGATCGTCATCTTCCTGATTATTCTCCTCATGGCGAGCTTGAGTTTGGTCGGCTTGTCGATTAAGGGAGCTACTGCCAAAGCTTCTCAGGAGACCTTTAAAAATATCACCAACAGCTTCTCCATGCAAATCAATCGTCGCGTCAATCAAGGAACGCCACGTGGTGCTGGGAATATCAAGGGTGAAGACATCAAAAAAATCACCGAAAACAAGGCTATTGAGTCTTATGTAAAACGCATCAACGCTATCGGAGATTTGACTGGATATGACCTCATCGAAACGCCAGATACCAAGAAAAATCTGACACCTGATCGTGCTAAACATTTTGGAAGTAGCTTGATGATTACAGGTGTCAATGACTCCTCTAAAGAAGACAAGTTTGTCTCTGGTTCTTATAAGCTGGTCGAAGGTGAGCACCTAACAAACGACGACAAGGACAAGATCCTCTTGCACAAGGACTTGGCAGCTAAACACGGCTGGAAAGTAGGGGATAAGGTCAAGTTGGACTCTAATGTCTATGATGCAGACAATGAAAAAGGTGCCAAGGAAACAGTTGAAGTGACAATCAAGGGACTATTTGATGGCCATAATAAGTCGGCAGTAACCTACTCACAAGAACTTTACGAAAATACTGCTATCACAGACATCCATACGGCTGCTAAACTTTATGGCTACACAGAAGACACAGCTATTTATGGTGACGCAACCTTCTTTGTAACAGCGGACAAGAACTTGGATGATGTTATGAAAGAGTTGAATGGCATCAGTGGTATCAACTGGAAGAGCTATACTTTAGTTAAGAGCTCCTCTAACTACCCAGCTCTTGAGCAATCCATTTCTGGTATGTACAAGATGGCCAATCTCCTCTTCTGGGGCAGCTTGAGCTTCTCAGTTCTTCTCCTTGCCCTCTTGCTCAGTCTTTGGATCAATGCCCGTCGCAAGGAAGTGGGAATCCTCCTCTCTATTGGTCTCAAGCAGGCAAGTATCTTGGGGCAATTCATCACCGAATCCATCTTGATTGCAATTCCTGCTCTCGTTTCTGCTTACTTCCTAGCCAACTACACAGCTCGTGCAATCGGAAATACTGTCCTTGCCAATGTGACTTCAGGTGTTGCCAAGCAAGCCAGCAAGGCTGCTCAAGCCTCTAACCTTGGTGGTGGTGCAGAAGTAGATGGTTTTAACAAGACCTTGTCAAGCCTAGATATTTCCATTCAGACATCAGACTTTATCATCGTCTTTGTCCTTGCTTTAGTTCTAGTGGTTCTCGTTATGGCGCTTGCTTCAAGCAATCTCCTCAGAAAACAACCAAAAGAGCTCTTGCTGGATGGTGAATAATGCTGATGCCAGAGTGAAAAATGAGGCTAGCAACTGAAAGTTTTAAAATGATAAATGAAGCAGAAAGCAATGGTGATAATCATTGATTTCAGTTGCTTTCTTTGTACTTTAGTACTTAAATATGATATACTAAGGTTATGGAATTTATTAGAAAGGAGTTTCGCAACTTATATATGGAATTGTGCATAAAAATCTATAGAAATCTTATCTTGAAAATAGATAGATAAATCTGTAGAAGCCTATCCATATCGCAAACATAGGCTAGTAGACCCAGGCAGGGTCTACCTTGGAAAATATAGAATAGTGAGGAAAAATAAACATTATGAGACAAACAAATGTTAGAGGAAGCTTGTCCCTCCGTGGCTTTAGAAAATTGAGAACGGGTGCAATTATTGCGACAGGTGTCATTTTGCTAGGTCTGGGCTTTTTAGCTCCAACTGTATCAGCAAGTGAACAAGATGGTGTCTGGGTAGCCAGAACAGTTGAGGAAGTGAAAGCTGATATTCTAAATATAGACAATTTATCACACTACACAATTAAGTGGGGAGATACATTGAGTGCTATTAGTGGGGCAACAGGGCTATCTGTTGATAGTTTGGTTGAGATAAATCGTATTGCAAATAGAGATTTGATTTTTGCTAATAATAAATTGTATTTTAGCGAAGAGGCTTTTCTAAAAGATGGAAATACAGAAGTAAAAAGACAGCGAGTGTCGATTGATAATTCTGGTAAGTCGTCAAAGTTATGAAGTTGAAACAAAAACAGATACTGTAACTGGTGAACAAAGGACTACTGTTAAACAAACGACACCAGTAGCTGTGGAAATCCCAGCGGCGTCAGCAGAGAAAGCTGAAGAGTCAGTATTGCCGGCATCGAAATCAGAAACCTCAGTCTCAGTTGCGCCAAAAGCCGAAACAAGATCAGAAACTTTACATGCTCCATCTGCAGATACTACAATTGAATCAGGGAACTCAACTGAATCAAGTCCAGTAGTAGACAAGGCCCTTTCAAATATAGGGACAACAAATCAACCTGTAGTTTCAAATCCAAGTTCTGAAGCGCCAGCACCGAAAGTGGAAGAGCCAATGGTATCAGAACCAAAATCGGAAGCACCAGCGACCCCAGCACCAAAAGTGGAAGAACCAGTGTCACCGGCGCCAAAAGCGGAAGAACCAGCAACACTGGCACCAGAAGTAGAAGAGCCAGCGACCCCAGCACCGAAAGCGGATGAGCCAACGGTATCAGAACCAAAAGCAGAAGCACCCGTATCTCCAGCACCGAAAGTAGAAGAGCCAACGGTATCAGAACCAAAATCAGAAGCACCAGCGACCCCAGCGCCAAAAGCAGAAGAGCCAATGGTATCAGAACCAAAATCAGAAGCACCAGCGACCCCGGCGCCAAAAGCGGAAGAACCAGCAACACTGGCACCAGAAGTAGAAGAGCCAGCGACCCTAGCACCGAAAGCGGATGAGCCAACGGTATCAGAACCAAAAGCAGAAGCACCCGTATCTCCAGCACCGAAAGTAGAAGAGCCAACGGTATCAGAACCAAAAGCAGAAGCACCAGAGTCACCAGCGCCAAAAGCAGAAG